>JBBRHJ010000135.1:0-9673 GCA_038222885.1 Bacteroidales bacterium
TAAACTTTCAACTCGTCACTTGAAAAATTCGGATTATTGACTGCGCTATTTACACTCTTTTTAATGACTAACTTGTCTAAATTAAACCCACGAGCAACCACATTTATTCTTAATATGTGTTCTCCCGCAACTAATTCCACTACTGATTTGGTTTTCGTTTCATAAGTTGTCCAATTAGCTGCTGAAGTTTGAGTGAAAGCCAAATTATTGAAAAGCATAATTCCTTCGTCAAACAATTCAGCACCAATTACTCCCGTTGTTAATTTCGAAGCGTAGTTGAATTCAAAATCGTACATACCCGATTCCAACACATTAATAGTATATTCTCGCCATTCGCCTGGATAGGTATTTGCCATACAGAAACCACCATCTGGAGTTGTTCCAATATCAACATTATCAGGGCGGTAAAATGCGCCATCATTTCCTATTGCACCGTCATGATAACTGATACCCTCACCACCTAAATCATAATCTTCTGATTCAATCGTTCCGGGGATAGTTATGGGTGTGCCCTTGAAAGGAAATTGCACAATCACATTCACATACACAAAGGCTTCTTTTTGGTAATCGTCATTATCATACGCTCTGGCCGAAATTTTATAAAGTCCCACTTTTGTTGGTTTAAAAACAATTTGATAAGGAGCAGTTGTTGATTCACCAAATAAAACATCGTCTATTTTAAATTCTACTTTTTTTATAGTTCCATTGTCTGTTGCAGTAGCTTTCACAGGAATTTCATCACCCAATTTATATGTTTTATTAAAAAGAGGAGCGTCAATTTTAATGGTTGGCAATTCATTTGTTAAGTCTGGACCTAAGCTTATTACATTGATAGATAAAGGTGGAAGTGTGATTTGACCCGTTCCTTGTTTTATCAATTTAAGTGGACTCATATCAATTGGCAAGGTGTAAGTTGTATCCATTCTGTTGTTTGCCATAGCTTGGTGCGTAAAATTCTCAGTATATGTACTTCCATCCACTTTTAATACAAAATCAACTGCTTTGTTGGTCAAATTCACAGCTAACACTTTCTTTTTACCATCTTGAATCACCATTCTGGCATTAACGGCATCAATTGAGCCCATTGAAGTGGTCAATTTACTGGTAGTGATTGTGCTACTGTACAAATCTGAATTTTCAAAAATGCTGCGTACAATTTCAAACATGGCACCGCTGATGGTTTTTTCAAATGGATATTTAGGAGTACGAATACTGGCAGGATCCATTAAAACAAGTGGATTTTTCGCACCGGCTGCACTAAACCAACAAGAACGGTGATAAATATTTTGATTACGGTACATATAAAGATAAATATCTGTTGCACCTAGAGCCGCAGCCCATTCGCCACTGGCAGCTCCATCTACATTCCATTCGGTTAACCAAACTGGTTTTCCTGGAGCTTGATTTCTTACATAATCAACGTCTTTAATTAAGGCCAGTCGGGAAGTTAGTAATGAACTATACGCCACATCGCTTTCACCTGGTATATCGGGGTCTGCACCTACATATTTATGAATGGCGATGGCGTCATAATATTTTTTATCGCCCATAACAGTTGTATTGAAACTGGCATTATTGGTACGCCAGCCCAGCGGAATAGAAATTTTCAATGCAGGGTTTACTTTGTGAAGTGAATCTGCTAATTCTTTAAAAAGTCGGGCTTGGTCTGTCGGTTCTGCGGTGGTAAGGTTTCTAAAAAAAAGCCAGAAATATTCATTCCCAATCTCAATATCCGTTAAATGAAGTCCATCGCTTACATATTTTTTCAGTCGTTGCACATTGCTTGCTGCACTGGTAAAACCAACCGAAAAATTAAATAACATATCAAAACCATACTGCGAACCATTTCTCAATTTCAATTCCTTGTTCATGCTAAGCATGGCGTTGTAGCCCATTTTAGAATTAGAACTAATTGTTTGGTCCAGTATTGGTTGATAAGTTGTGTTATCATAACTGTCATCATTAAAACCATCAGTTTGCCAGTTATAAAAATTGCCTTCACTCCAGCGTACACTCACAGGGTTAAACTTGCGTGCAAGCTCTTTATCTTGTTCTGATTGGAATCTCGAATAGTTAAAACCCAACAGCTTATTATTCGCTTTTTCGGGATTAGTCGTAGTTACGTCCAAGGTAGCCGATACTGTTGTGGGCAAGGTAAATGGATAGGTTTGAGCTGTTGCATCGGAAATTGAAATTAAAACAAATGTGCTTACTAAAAAAGTTTTTAGCGTAGATAAGAAATGAAGTGATTTCATCCGGGTTGTAATTTTATCGTTCGAACTTAGTTGCAATATCTTGTTATTTAGCAATCCTTTCAATCCGAAAAATTGAATTGATACGATTTACTTTATGGATGAGTGAAAAATCAGGAAAAAGTACTCAAAACAGTTGGTTATATTGTGCCATTTAGGTATTATTAGCGAATATAAATATAAGGTCTGTGATTTAAGGAAGGCATACGTAAAATATATTATCAAAAACATTGTTTTGTATTATATGTAAGAATCGTATCAAATTCATCTATTTTCACTAACTTTGTTCCCAAAGAAATGGTCAATTGATACTTTTACAACTTTGTTGTGAATTGCTTCAAAGATTGTAAATTCATCGTAATTACCATTATTTTAGCGAAGCTTAGCTTATTTTTTCGAAAGCATAAAGTGCTATAATGCAATAGAAATTCACTTAATCAATTCAATAGTATGAATAAACCTATTCAGAAAAATGTAATTCGAGAGATTACTCCTCTTTCGGAGAAAGATTGCTTGTATGTGGCAGAGCGTACCAAGTCCGAGTTTGTTTATCCAATTCACAATCATAATGAATTTGAATTGAATTTTGTGGAGAAAGCTTCGGGCGTGTTGAGAGTTGTAGGTGATTCCACTGAGGTGATTGGCAATTACGATTTAGTTCTAATAACGAGCAAGGAGTTGGAACATGCTTGGGTTCAAGGGACTTGTACTTCGAAAGATATTAGGGAAATTACAATTCAGTTTACTTCCGATTTTTTATCTTTATCATTGCTCCATAAAAATCAATTTGAAAGTATTCAAAAAATGTTCAATCAGGCACAGTTGGGTTTGTGTTTCCCGATGGAGACCATAATGAAGGTGTATCATTTGATTGATTCGATTCCAAAAGAAACAGATGGTTTTTATGCCGTAATAAACTTCTATACATTGCTTTATGAACTTTCAAAATCTGATGGAGCAAGAGTTTTGGCAAGTTCATCTTATGCAAAAGTGGAGGTGGATGCCGAAAGCAGAAGGGTAAATAAGGTTCAGGAGTATATAAACTCTCACTATCATGAAGTAATCCGTTTGAATCAATTGTCCGATTTGGTAAGTATGACTCCTGTAGCATTTAGCAAATTCTTTAAACTGCGAACTGGAACAAATATATCTGAGTACATTATCAAAATGAGAATTGGTTTTGCCTCCAATCAACTTTTAAACACAACACATTCTATATCAGAAATTTGCTTCGAATGTGGGTTTAACAATTTATCCAACTTCAACCGGATGTTTCGAAAATTAAAAAGCTGCTCACCTAAGGAATTCAGGGATTTATATCAGAAGAAGAGAATAATTATTTAGTAGACAAGGAAACAAGTGAGCAAGGAAACATGTAAATAAGTTCTGAATTAAAGAGCCAAGTTAAAATACCAACAAGCAAAATCTCTTGTCCTTTGCCTGACAAAGAACCACCTCGCATATTTTATTAAGCCTGAATTGATTTAGAATTAAGCTAAATCAATTCAGGTTTTTTCGTATGATTCACATTCATTTGTTGTTGCAAAAGTTTAAGCATTCAATAATTCGGATGCTTGTTTACAATTAATCTTGACAAAATGTAGTGATTTTGAAAGCAAAGTACTATGTTTTGATAAATTAAGTCTATTGATATGATAATTAATAGTTTATTTTTGAACCCGAAACCAAAAGTCTAAATCTGATAAAAATGATTAACACAAAACTTCTTCAATTTTCATTGCTATTTTCAGCAACTTGTGGCTTTGCTGCCGAAAAACCCAATGTTCTACTGATACTGACTGACGATCAAGGCTGGGGCGATGTGGCAGCTCATGGTAATCCACAAATAAATACGCCCACTTTGGATAAACTCTATCGTGAATCGGCTGTAATGAATCATTTCTACGTTTCGCCACTCAGTGCTCCAACTCGTGCTTCTTTGCTCACGGGGCGTTATCATTTGCGCACAGGGGTGAGCTCGGTGGAAAGTGGCAACGAAAACATGAACCCCGAGGAAACAACTTTGGCTGAGTTATTCAAGACAAATGGTTATGCAACAGGCTGTTTCGGGAAATGGCACAATGGGGCTTATTATCCACTCACGCCCAATGGACAAGGTTTCGATACTTTCACAGGGTTTTGCTGCGGACATTGGTCGAATTATTTCAATCCATTGCTTCAACACAATGAGGAAATGTATCGTGGTAAGGGTTATATAACCGACATTCTTACGGACTCGGCTTTGTGTTTTATTGATAAAAATAAGGACAGACCATTCTTCTGCTATGTGCCTTATAACGCTCCACATTCGCCTTTTCAAGTTCCCGATAAGTATTTTGACAAATACAAAAACATAGTGGCCAATACCGCCGAAGACCGAAATACATTAGCCTGTATTTATGGTATGGTCGAAAATGTGGATGATAATATTCAACGAATACTCAATAAATTGGATGCACTAGATATTCGAAAGAATACAATTATTGTATTTATGTCGGACAATGGACCGACCCACGTTATACGATATAATGGCAATATGCGAGGCGTCAAAGGTCAAGTTCACGAGGGTAGCGTTCGCGTTCCGTGTTATGTAAATTGGCAGGGTCAGATTTCGCCGCGTATTATTCAAAATAATTTTGCACATATTGACATTTTACCAACTTTGATGGATTTATGCCAGATAAAGAATCCAACAACCAGATTCCCCATTGATGGCATTTCGTTTTCAAAAATGTTAGTCACTGGGAAACAAAAAATCAAAGATAGGGCGATTAGCACACATCGAATGATAGATTCTTTACAACCATGGTTGGGCGGAGTTCGCACGAATCAATTCAGAATGGCGGTGTACAAAAACGAAATAATGATGTTCGATATGTTCAAAGATTCCACCGAACGTAACAATATTTTTAACAGCAAAAATAAAAGTCATAAAAAAATATATCAGTCTTATTTAAAATGGTTTGATATCGCTTCAAAAGGGATTAATACTGACAAAACTATTCCTATCGGTTACCCACAAGCCAAACAAGTGCGTATTTCTGCTCCCGAAGGAAAAATGTATGGAGCGTTGAAATGCTACGGCTATCCGAACCAAAACTGGGTGAATCATTTTCAGAGTAACAAGGACTCACTTAGTTTTTTGCTCAATGTTGTGGCAGAAGGTAATTACGAAGTGCAAATAGAATACGCTTTGCAAAAATCAAATTCTGATTGTAAAATACATGCTATTAGTCGCCAACAATCAATCAGCTCAGACTTGCCTAACTTTGAGTGGGAACAATTGCCCTCGCCCGACCGAGTAAAGCGTGGTGAAGCTTATGAGATGACTTGGGGAAAAGCGATAATTGGAAAAATAGTATTAGAAAAAGGAATACAGGCAATTACAATTTACGCATTTGGAGTTGTAAATACTGATGATTTGAAAATAAAAACCCTTATTTTTAACAAAATTGACAGTTCAAGCAAAACAAATATTGCAAAAAAGTATCGGTAATTGATAACAAACGCTCAAATGTTTCTATAATAAGCAATTATCTTTGTTGCGTTCGTTCTAATTTTGAACAGACAATGATAACTCTAATTTAATTATTATTTAAACATCAACTCAAATGAAAAAGATTTTACTCTCTTTCACAGCAATTTTATTCAATTTACTTGCTTTTGGTCAAGTAAATATTAATTTTGAAAGCGGAACTAATCCTGCCGATTATGGTTATGGATTAACTGCGGTAACAGTTGTCGCTAATCCTTTCAGTGCAGGCATTAACACTTCTGCCAATGTTTTACAAGTTACTGATAAGGGTGATAACGCTTTCGGAGGATTACTATGTATCAACGCTTTAGCAGCTGGCGACAAATGGAGCAACTACCAAACGGTTAAATTCAAAATTGCACTTAACAATGCTGCAACAGCCTTAACTCAAAAATACTCAGAAATTTTATGTGGAGGGAAAAAGAATGGAACCAATGATTACAGTGGTGGCAGTAAAGTTTATGGTGGAAATTTAACAGCCTTAAATTCAGTTGGAACATGGACACAAATAACTGTACCTGTGGCCTACTTGGTAAGTGCTGGAAACGATACTAATCCTTATTTTCAGATTCGATATGCGTTAAATACTGCTGGAATGTCATATTACATTGATGATATTGAATTAATTGCATTCCCTGCTACAACAAATGCCTCGGAACTTACCTTCGAAAGTGGAACAAATTCAGCTGTAAAATGGTATAATGCTACTCCAACAATTGATGTAAATCCATATATTTCAGGTATTAACACCTCAGCTAATGTTTTGAAAATTGTTGATGATGGTTTGAATCAATACGGAGGAGCTATCAGTATTAATACTATCTTACCTGCGGGAGAAAACTGGAATAATTTTCTTTCCATTGATTTTAAAATGGCCATTGCTGATGTTGCTTTCAAACAAAAATACATGAAAATAATTGCGGGAGTTGGTCCAAATTATTATGATGGCGGCACACAATTATTTGCGTCAAATGCAAGCACAGTAGCAACTGCAGGAACTTGGTATCAAATAAGTATTCCAATCAACAATTTAGTTGCTGATGCTAAAAAAACAAACCCTTTTCTGCAATTAGCTTATGGAGCGGTAAATGGCTGGGTAGCTGGTACTGG
This sequence comes from Bacteroidales bacterium, assembly GCA_038222885.1. GTDB lineage: Bacteria > Bacteroidota > Bacteroidia > Bacteroidales > Paludibacteraceae > Paludibacter. The sequence continues at coordinate 6,898 of JBBRHJ010000135.1, forward strand.
TGGTACAGGTGGTACATACTATATCGACGATATTATTTTAAAGAAATTATCTACCAATGTTAATCCTATTGATGCCAATGGATCTTTAAATATAAAGCTTATCAACAATGAATGTGAAGTAAATATTTCTGAAAATGAAGTTGCCATGTGCTCGATTTATAATGTTACAGGAAATCTAATTTCAAGCAAAACAACAAATATTGGCAAAGCCGTTTTTAATTTGGAGGGTTTTTCAAAAGGTGTTTATATTGTTAGCATAAAAAGCGAAAAAAATAGTTATTCAAGTAAGTTTATAAAACAATAAGTTTAATAGTTGAATATATAATGAGTTATAACTCTGCATAATTGAGAACTACTCTTTGTGCAGAGTTTTTTATTTTTCAGCCAATACTTTATAAAAACACTCAGAAATTCTTACTATATTTTTGGATAAATGAATCAATTTTGAACTAAAAGTACATTTTTCGATTTAATTACAATTCATGCGTACGGATGTAATATATGGAACTATAAACTTATCCTATCTTTGAAGCCTAAACTATTTATATTTTTATCTTTTGAGGCCTGACTTTATATGGAATAGAACAATAAATCAATATAATTAAATGAAAAAAACTAAGATTCTATGTCTAATACTACTATTCTTTTTTGTTAGTGCCCTTTCTACCGCACAAAACCCTGATCAGTCCATCATGAATTTATGGACAAAAAATGACTTGAAATTCGACAGTCAGAAAACAGGGAATCCACTTTTGCCTGGCTATTATGCCGACCCAACCATAATTGAAGACAATGGCACTTTCTACGTGTATGCCACGAGTGATATGCCTCATTGGAACGATATTACTAAGTTAGCAGTCTGGTCGTCAACCGATTTTGTAAATTGGAAATGTGACTACCTGAATTGGCCATCGAAAGATGCTTGTAAAAGTCATACTGGAACTCAATCGGGCGTTTGGGCACCGAGTGTAATCAAAGCTCCCAACGGTAAGTTTTATATGTATGTAACAGTTGGGCAGGAAATTTGGGTGGGAGTGGCTGATCGTCCTGCGGGCCCATGGAAAAACGCAAGGGCCGACAATCAACCTATTATCCGATTTAAAGAATACTTTTTTGTGGAGAGTATTGATGGTGAAGGTTTTGTGGATGATGATGGACAAGTTTATCTCTATTGGGGTTCGTCGGACAGTGGCAGGGATATTGAAGGTAGATGTCTGGGCGTAAAGTTGAATGACGATTATGCTTCGTTCAGCGATTTGCCTCAGGATATAACTCCTCCGCATTATTTTGAAGGTCCGTATATGTTTAAGAAAAATGGAATCTATTATTTTTCGTACTCATGGGGCAAAACTTGGGACGATACTTATCAAGTCAGATACGCAATTGGTCCAACTCCTTTTGGTCCTTGGAAAGAAGGAATGATTCGCCCCATTTTAAGTACCGACGATGGTGATAATAAAATAAAATCGACTGGGCATCATAGCATTTTAAAAATCAAAAAACAATATTATATAGTATATCATCGATTCAACACATTAGATAGTTATAATATCTCTCAAAAATTACGTCAAGTGGCAGCCGATGAACTACTTTTTAATCCTGATGGTTCGCTCAAAAGAGTCGTTAGTTCGCACAAAGGAGTGGGAGCTTTGAAGGATGCTTCTTCAAAAATTAATTTAGCTTATACTGCAAAAACTACAAGCTCCCACGATTTAGATTCTGTAAAAACCCAATCGAAATATGCAGTAGATGAAAACTATGGAACTCTTTGGATAGGAGGCAAATATGCCCAAGAATGGTTGATGCTCGATTTGGGGGTTGTGAAATCATTTAAAGAGATACAGATTTTTCCAGAATTTCCACTTAAATCATACCAATATACGATTGAAATATCGGAGGATAACAAGACTTGGAAATTAGCAGATAATCAATTGGAAAATGACAAAATTGGATCGCCACTGGTGAGCAACTCAAAGTTTTATGCTCGCTATGTACGTATTACCATGCAGAATAAGCCTAAAGGAATTAGGGCAGGAATTTGGGAGCTGAAGATATTTTGATAAGTGACAATCCTTTTTTAACTTCTTTTTTAAAAGTGATACTATTTTGTCCAATATTTCATTGATAATAAGCATTTTTCAACATCGTTTTTATCAAATCTGTCTTTTTATTTTTGAATAATCTAACTAAACTACTGCAATGCTAATTTGAAAATGTACTGATTTTAAAATTTGAAAATACTATGCAACAATGATTTATAACTATTATAATGCGTCATTTATAATCAACTACCACTACACATTATTCCTATATTAGTATTACATGAGCAAACAATACATATCAAAAAATTTCAATATTGATGTTTTTGACATAGAAATGCCAATATTAATCGGTTTTAGATAAATAAGTATCGGTTTTGTTCCAGGCTACTACTTATCTTTGTAAGCATATTATTATACATAATTAATGACCTTTCTATTTTCGGTATTTTTAAAAAATAAATCTCATATATTGTTTAACTATTTAATAATAATTCATGAAAAGACAAAAAATCACTCTTCTATTGTTTATTCTGATGTTTTCAGCAAGTTATTGTTTTTCACAGAACTTGTCAGTATCAGGAGTAATCAATTCCAGTGCAGATAAAGCACCTGTCATCGGTGCTTCGATAATGATTAAAGGTACCCAAATCGGTACAATTTCGGATTTAGATGGAAAGTACACAATCTCAGCTTCAAAAGGTTCTACACTTGTGTTTAGCTATGTGGGAATGATT
>JBBRHJ010000136.1:0-9644 GCA_038222885.1 Bacteroidales bacterium
TGAAATGGACGAGAAAAATAAACAGATTGAAACTTTACAAGTGGAACTCGATCAGAAAAATATCAAAATCAGTGAACTTAGCACTATTGTAAATGATCAGAACAATAACATTACTGAACAGCAGAAAGCAATGGAAGAACAAAAATCTAGAATTAACGAACTGAATGCTGTGTGGTATTGTGTTGCTACTTCTAAAGTACTCAAAAACGCCAAGATTATTACAAATACTGGACTCTTTCAGTCTAAAAAAGTAATGGACACTGATTTCGACAAAACAGTATTTACGCAAACTGACCTAAGAACGTTATCAACTGTTCAAACCAGTAGTAAAACTATTAAAATCATTTCGTCACACCCTCAAGATAGTTATAAGTTGGTAACAGGAGATGACAAAAACATCACAATCGAAATTGGCAATCCTACAAAATTCTGGAGTGTATCAAAATACTTAGTGGTTCAAATTTAAGCAATTGAATCTCATTATTTAAAAATCACTGGAGTATATTATTCCGGTGATTTTTTTATGAAATTTAAGATTAGTAATTTTACTATATCAATCATTCGAGTTGAATTGAATTTTAAACACTCCATACATCCATTTGTTGTATATTCACAATTCATCCAATAGCGTTAGTAAACAAATTTATAACTACTTACCCCTAGGAAACAGAGAGCGTTTTGCAAAGTAGCTAGAGACGAAAGTAATTATGTTCCATTAGGGGTTAGGGGTTGTTGAAAAAAAACGCCATTCTTCAGTTGAAGAATGGCGTTTTTTTGTCAGATATGACACTTTATTTTTTTCGTACATACTGTACAAAAGAGTAAGAATAAGGATTTTTTTCGTCGGGTTCAAAGTCTTCGCGAGATTTTTCCTTCCACATTTTTAAATCTATTTCAGGGAAAAACACATCGGCTTCAAATTCGGCATGAACCCAAGTAATGTAGATTGAATCAGCTCTCTCCATGCATTGCTTATAAACCACTGCACCTCCAATTACAAAGATATGCTTTTCTTTATCGCATAACTCCAAAGCATCCTCAATTGAGTTTGACTCGAAATATCCTTCGCTAACTCCCTCGGATTGAGTGGAAGAGAGAACTACATTTTTACGATTTGGAAGCGGTCCATTGGGCAAACTTTCAAAGGTACGCTTACCCATCAAAATAGTATGTCCCGTAGTTAAATCCTTGAAATGCTTTAAATCGGCTGGCAAATGCCATGGAAGTTTACCCGATTTACCAATGGCATAATTATCGGCCACGGCAGCAATAATCGAAATTTTTGACATAATAACTAATTTACGATTTTGAAATTTTACAGTCTTTCAGGGCTGATTTTAATCTATAAGTCCACTAAAAAAACTGCATTATATAAAAAAATTTTATTGAATCAATTTATCTTGAGTAATACCCACAAATCATTAATCGCAAACATACAGAGTCGCAAAAATACAAAAAAATACGGATTTAGAACTAAATCCGCTAAAATACTTCAATTATTTGCACACTTTTAATTATTATGTGCAATTATCTAATTAAAGAAACTGTCTTTCACTCTTTGTTCTTTGGTCTTTAAATCTTTGGTCTTTGGTCTATTGTCTTTAATCTTTTGTCTAAATAGCAATCGGTGCCGAGATGTGAGGATGTGGATTATAGTCCACTAATTCAAAATCTTCAAACTTAAAGTCGAATATATTTTCCACATCAGCATTAATTAACATGTGCGGCAAAGGCCGGAGCTCTCTACTCAGCTGAATTTTAGCCTGCTCAATATGATTGCTATAAATATGAGCATCGCCCAAGGTATGAACAAATTCACCTACTTGTAAACCTGTAACTTGAGCCATCATTTGCAACAGGAGTGCATAGGAAGCAATATTAAAGGGTACACCTAAAAAAATATCTGCACTGCGCTGATAAAGTTGTAGGCTTAACTTTCCATTTGCCACATAAAACTGAAAAAAAGCATGACAAGGTGGTAAATTCATATTATCGAGATCGGCTACATTCCAAGCGCTCACAATGATTCTGCGCGAGTCAGGATTATTTTTTATCATATCAACTGCATCCGTAATCTGGTCGATACTCCCACCCTTATAATCGGGCCACGAACGCCACTGATAACCATAAATATGACCTAAATCCCCTTGCTCATCGGCCCATTCGTTCCATATTTTCACTCCGTTCTCTTGCAAGTATTTCACATTGGTGTCGCCATTCAAAAACCACAACAATTCATGTATAATAGATTTTAAATGAAGTTTTTTAGTGGTTAGGCATGGAAAACCTTCTTCGAGATTGAAACGCATTTGATAGCCAAAAACACTGATTGTGCCTGTGCCAGTTCGATCTTCTTTTTGAACACCATGGTCCAAAACATGTTGAAGTAAATCGTGATATTGTTTCATAATGTTTTCTTAAAATTATGATGAGAAAATTAATTAATAATCGGAGGACAAGCGGTTTCCCAAGCTCTTGATTAATGTTTTTAAGCACTGGGATATTGTTTGTACTTTGTTTTATTTTCAAGCGGTAAGGAAAACGCTTGTCCCTAGTTTTGTTTAACCTCTTGTACCTTAAAGTTTAGAGTTAACGGAGAATTTCCCAAGCGCTTGATGAATGTTTTTTAAACCTCTGAAATTATGTTGTTCTATGTTGTTGTCAAGCGGTGGGGAAACCGCTTGTCCCTCACTTTGTATTATTTCTTGTACAGTTCAATTGTGGGTTAATAGAAAAAATCAGATAAGTTCCTTCCCTTCGTAATAATTAATAAATGCTTTGTTTACCAATCGGTTACCGCCTGGAGTTGGATAATTTCCAGTAAAATACCAATCGCCTGTATGATTTGGGCAAGCCTGATGTAACCCTTCGATGGTTTGATAGACTAACTCTACTTCACACTTCACTTCCTTAGGAGTAAGCATTTTAGCTATCTGAGCTGAAATTTCTTCGGGCGCAAATGGTTTATATATTCCAGCTACATAATTTACAACCTCCTCTTTGGGCAAATTCTCTTGTGCTTTCGATTTACGATAAACCTCATCAATTACAGCTTGCTGATTCGTATCTTTTAGCAATTGAATGGCCGCTCTAAATGCACAAAACTCACCCATACGCGCCATATCAATCCCATAATAATCGGGATAACGAATTTGTGGCGATGATGATACGATCACAATTTTTTTAGGTTCGAGGCGGTTCAGAATAGTCAGAATGCTTTGTTTCAGCGTAGTCCCGCGAACAATTGAATCGTCTATAGCTACCAAATTATCTAAATTGCCCCTACGAATTGACCCATAAGTAACATCATAAACGTGTGTAGCCAAGTCGTCGCGTTCATTATTGGCAGAAATAAACGTACGAAGTTTAATATCTTTAATTAACACTTTTTCTACACGTGGAACTTGATTCGATTCGGCCTTAATACCATCCACCATACCGTGAAAAGCCACTTCGGCCGTATTGGGTATAAATGAGAAAACGGTATTATCTACATCATTTCCAATAGACTTAAGTATTTGTTTAGCAAGTAATTCACCTAACTTTTTGCGTTCTCTGTAAATATCAATATCACTACCACGTGAAAAATAAATTCGCTCAAAAGAGCATTTAGCAAGTTCGGCTGCAGCCGGACGAATCGTTTCAAAACGAATCAAACCATTCTTCTTGATAATCATGGCTCTTCCAGGTTGCAATTCGTGAACATCCTCCTCTTTCACATTCATAGCTGTCTGAATAACTGGTCTTTCCGAAGCAATGACCACAATTTCGTCGTTGGCATAATAGAATGCAGGTCGAATTCCTTTTGCATCACGAAACACGAAAGCATCGCCATGTCCCAACATACCACAAATGGCATATCCACCATCCCATAATTTCTCTGATTTACGAATAAATGAAGCAATATTCAGATTTTCTTCAATTTTTTGGGTAATAGCTATATCATTGGTATATCGTTGTTTTAACTTATCGTATTCCTTTTGAACTTCTTTATCTAGTTTAAAACCCAAAGACTCTAACATCAAGAAAGTATCTGCTTTATCGCGTGGATGCTGACCTTTCAAAGTCAAATGGTCGAACAATTCATCTACATTAGTTAAATTAAAATTCCCTGCCAAAACCATAGTCCGGTTTTTCCAATTGTGTCTTCGCAAAAAAGGATGAACGTAGGATAAACCACTTTTTCCTGTGGTACTATAACGTAAATGTCCCATATATAATTCCCCAGCAAAAGGCAACTCTTGTTTTGCAATTTTCGCAGAGCTTATTACTTGCCGATCCTTTGTCTCCATTGTTTTATTCATGCTGGCAAAGATTTCCTGAATCGCATTCTTGCCCTCTACCCTATCGCGCCAAATATATTCTTCGCCTGGCGGAACATCCAACTTCACGGTGGCTAATCCCGCACCTTCTTGACCACGATTGTGCTGTTTCTCCATCAGCAGATACATCTTTTGTAATCCATACTGCCAAGATCCATATTTTTCCTGATAATACTCTAAAGGCTTTAACAGCCTTATCATAGCAATTCCACACATACAATTTTTATCGAATTTGAAAAGTTGAAAGAAGTTTTATATTTATTTGATAATCTGAATTATATCTCAAAAATGCCGATACAATTAAAAGCCCCATTGCATTAGCAATGGGGCATTCAATTTTTATTCTACAGTAACAGATTTAGCAAGATTTCGGGGCTGATCTACATCACAACCTTTGACAACCGCTATATGATAAGCCATCAATTGCAAGGGTATGGCTGCCAACAGCGGTACCAGACATTCCTCGGTATCGGGAATACTAATACTATAATCCGAAAGACCTTTAACCACGACATCGCCCTCGGTAACTATTGAAATAATTTTTCCTTTACGGGCTTTAATTTCTTGAATATTACTAACTACTTTTTCGTACATTCCAGCACTTGGAGCAATTACTACTACTGGCATTTCATTGCTAATAAGTGCAATAGGCCCATGTTTCATTTCGGCAGCCGGATAACCTTCGGCATGAATATACGAAATTTCCTTGAGTTTCAAAGCTCCTTCGAGTGCAACAGGGAAATTGTAACCTCGACCCATATATATAAAGTTTTGAGCATAAGTAAATGTCTTGGCAAATTCTGAAATTGCATCATTTTGGGTCAATATCACCTTCATTTTTTCAGGTATTCTTGCCAGTTCTTTTACAATTTGCAAATATCTTTCTTCGCTCAATGTTCCTTTTTCTTTTCCTATCATCAAGGCAAGCATGGTAAGTACGGTAACTTGTGCCGTAAATGCCTTGGTAGAAGCAACCCCAATTTCTGGACCAGCATGCGTATAACAACCTGAATGTGTGTTGCGTGGAATGGATGCGCCCACTACATTACAAATTCCGAAAATAAAAGCACCTTGAGATTTAGCGAGTTCAACAGCCGCCAAAGTATCGGCAGTTTCTCCCGATTGTGAAATTGGAATAACAATATCGTCCTTGTTGATAACTGGTTTGCGATAGCGAAATTCCGAAGAATACTCCACTTCCACAGGAATTCGGGCAAATTCCTCAATGGCATACATTCCAATCAGTCCAGCATGCCACGATGTACCACAAGCCGTAATAATGATGCGTTTGGCATTTAGAAATTTTTCTTTATTATCAATAAATCCTGATAAAGTAATATTATTTTCTTCAACATTAACGCGTCCCCGCATACTATCGCCCAATGTTTTGGGTTGTTCAAAAATCTCCTTGATCATAAAATGAGGATAACCCCCTTTTTCAAGCTGATTCAATGTCATTTCGAGTTCCTTGATTTCAGGAGTTTTTTCAACATTCAATATCGTCTTGATTTTCATCTGTTTGCCTCGACGTAGCGTAACTATTTCCTCGTCGCCCACATAGACTACTTGGTTGGTAAATTCAATGATAGGAGTTGCATCCGAAGCCAGAAAAAACTCATCTTCGCCAATTCCTACTACCAAAGGACTTCCCTTGCGAGCAGCCACCATGACATCAGGTTGACCTTTTTCGATTACAGCTATTGCATAAGCACCAACCACCTGATTCAATGCTAATTGTACCGCAGAAGTCAAATCGATAGAATTCGACTTTTTGATATATTCAATCAGTTGAATAAGTACTTCTGTATCAGTTTCGCTACTGAAAGTATAGCCATGTTCTTTCAAACCTTCTTTCAACACCGCATAATTTTCGATGATTCCATTGTGAATTAAGGCCAGTTCTTCCGATTGAGAATAATGTGGATGTGCATTCACTTGATTCGGTTCGCCATGAGTTGCCCAACGCGTATGTGCAATGCCTATCGTTCCTTCAATATCTTGTTGCTCAGCAAAACGAACCAACTCTGCCACTTTGCCTTTGGCTTTATAAACGTTTAGATTGTCATTATGTATTAAGGCAATACCTGCACTATCGTAACCACGATATTCGAGACGTTGAAGACCTTTTATGAGAATAGGGTACGCTTGTCGTTTGCCTATATAACCTACAATTCCACACATATATTATATTTATTAATTTTAATTCAACAGATTATTTTAATATCTCTAAAAAATTTCATAATTTTCCTCTTAATCTATCCATAGCCATTACTGTTCCTTCGCGGCTGCTAAAGCCCGTGAAACGCATAAAGCCTTCACCCGAGTGTCCGAAAACAACTCCAGGAGTGCCTACTATTTGAAATTCATACAGTAATTGTTGGAAGAACTTCCAGGAGGGCTGATTGTCGGGAGTTTTAAACCAGACATAAGGTGAATTTTTCCCGCCATAGGTTTTTAGTCCAGCAGCTTTTAATTCTTGGCGGATATAATTTGCATTGGTCATGTAGTATTGAACCAATTCCTGAACTTCAGTTTTACCTTTTCGTGTGAATGTGGCTTCAGCTCCCCGTTGTACAATATACGAAACGCCATTGGTGTAATTGGCTTTCCGCTTGCTCCATAATTTATAGAGAGGCACTTTTTCTCCAATTTGTGAATACACCAACAATTCGGGTGGAAAAACAGAAAATCCGCAACGTAAACCTGTAAAACCAGCTGATTTTGAATAAGATCGTATCTCAATTGCTACCTTTTTTGCCCCTTTTATTTCGTAAATACTCTTAGGAACATCGGCAGAGCTAATGTAAGATTGATAGGCTGCATCGTAAACTATAATGCTTTGATGCTCAATAGCATAATCAACCCACAATTTTAATTGAGTTTTATTGAGAGTAACGCCTGTGGGGTTGTTGGGGTTGCACAGATAAATGATATCCACTTTTTCGGAAGGTAATTCGGGTACAAAACCCGTTTCTTCGGTACAGCGAAGATAAACTACATTACTCCATTTTAAATCATCGTGTATACCTCCAGCTCTACCACTCATTATCGTAGCATTTTCGTATACTGGATATACAGGATCGGCTATGGCAATAATATTATCACGTCCAAGAATATGACCGATATTGCCAATGTCGGATTTTGCACCATCATTGATAAAAATACTTTCTTTATCAAGATTCACTCCATACGTTCTGTATTCTTTTAGAATTTTTTCAATCAGGAAATCATAACCTTGCGGTGGACTGTAGCCACGAAAAGTAGCCGAATTACCAAGTTCATCAATGGCAGTGTGCATGGCTTTGATTACTTCGCTGGGAAGTGGGCGGGTAACATCACCGACTCCTAAGCGTATGATTTTCAAACCCGGATGCAGTAATTTATAGGCGTTAACACGTTTCTCTATTTCATCGAAACAATAGATTTCAGGAGTTTTCAGATAGTTCTCGTTCGCTAAAGCCATTTCCTGAGTGAGGATTAAATATTGAAGTGATTAACTTGCAAATTTGAGAGTGCAAAATTGCATTTTTTTTTTGATTAATGAAAGTATTTGAACCATAAATAGCAGTTTAAAGTTGTTTTAAACTTGCAAAAACCTTATAATTAATTGTTTCCGTTTTGGTTACAATTTTATTAAAGTCCGTCCTTTTAGTTTTCCTTGAAGTATGAGTTCAATATTTGAACTTAACTCTTCCAAACTAATTTCAGAAAACAGACTCAACAAATTTTCTGACTTATACTCTTTGCTCATTTTAAGCCAAATATCGTTACGTAAAGCCATTGGAAAATTTTGTGAAGAAACGCCAATCAGACTTATTCCTCTCAATATGAATGGAAATACGGTCAAGTTGAGTTGAGTTGAAGATACACTGCCACAAGTAGTTACAGCACCCAAAGGTTTTAATGATTTGATGATATTTTCGAGTATTGGGCCGCCCACAGTATCTATACCGCCTGCAAACCGTGCTGAGAGTACAGGTTTGTTGTCCATTTCGAGGAATTCAGTCCGTGAAATTATTTCAGAAGCGCCTAAACTCAGAATAAAATCATTTTCAGTCGTTTTTCCTGAAACTGCTACGACATCATAGCCTAATTTTGATAAGACTGAAACTGCCATAGAACCTACGCCACCAGTTGCCCCCGAAACTACGATTTTGCCATCGTTTGGTTGAACCAACTCTGTCAATCGTGAAACGGAAATACCTACCGTAAAGCCAGCAGTACCAATAATCATTGCTTCTTTGGCAGTCAGTCCGACTGGCAATTTTACTACCCAATCTGCTGGAACATGAATATATTCGGCAAAACCACCATCAGAGTTCATCCCCAAATCGTTTCCGGTAACTATTACTTCGTCTCCTACCTTAAAAAGATTGGATGTACTTTCAACGACTACTCCCGCAGCATCAATCCCTGGAACATGAGGATACTTTTTGGTAACACCTTTGTTCCCAGTTGCCGACAGTGCATCTTTATAATTAAGCGAGGAATAACTTACCTTAATCAATAATTCGTTGGCGGCTAAACTTTTCGTTTCTAACAGTTTTATTTCGTGAAGATATTTACCGTCTACCTCTTCGACTACAAAAGCTTTGTATTTCATTTTCTTTATAATAAAAGTGTTTTTAGACCAATAAAAAACGTCGAAGTTAAGCACTCCAACGTTAATTTAATATTTAAATTTTATAATTTTCAATTTATACCTCCACCAATTGATTTAAACGCATAGAGCAAGTTCCATCAAAAATTGCATTCGGTTCAACTACCAATACCTTTGTTTTCACATCGCCTTTTATGTTAGCCGTGCTCCTCAAAGTCAAGGTGTCCGAGACTGTGACATCACCGTTAACTGCACCTATGATTTCAGCATTTACACAAGAAATAGATCCATTCAACAATCCATTAGCACCGACAATTACTTTACCATTACAAACAATTTCGCCCTCCACTTCTCCATCAATTCTGAAATCGGTATCTGCTATAATTTTACCTACAATTTTACTTCCATTGGTGAGTGCGTTGTACATTGCTCCCGGATTTGCAACTATTTCTTTGGCCATAAGTTCGTTTTATACCTTGTATGAGTGTTCAAAATTACTTCAATATTTCAATTAAAACAAATTATACTTTATAAAAAATCAAAAAACCGTCTTACAATCACAATGAAAAACTAAACATAGGAAATATTTAGAGTAGATAGTCGTATCTTGACAAAAATTTTGTTACTTTTGTTCTGACTTTTGTTAAAACTTTAACCATGAAGATTCAACATTTACGACATAAGGACATAGATTTCGAAAAATGGGATAATGCTATGAATTT
>JBBRHJ010000137.1:0-9595 GCA_038222885.1 Bacteroidales bacterium
GCTAGATGGTGAAGCCTATTTCGATCTTGTTCCCGATCCAGAGCGGAAATTCACTGTCGATCTCGGACAATTTAAAGTAAGGGATATTGGAACCATTTTCAACATACGGGCTTACGAATCGGAACAAAGCATTTCCACCACTTTGGTTGAAGGCCGCATTGATCTGATCCAAAATTCAGGGGAAACTTTCCTGACCGTAAAACCCGGAGAACTCGTCAATTACGACAAAGCGGACAAAAAGATATTCGTCAGTCAGCTAGACCCATCAATCGTTACAGCCTGGACCGAGGGCAAATTCGTGTTTATCGACAAACCTCTTTCGGAGATTTGCAAAGAGCTGGAAAACTGGTACAACATTGAAATACAAATTGAAGACCCCAAACTGGCCAATACCCGCTATACCAGTGTGGTTAAACGTACCACTACCGTACAAATGGTGTTAAAAATACTTGCATTAACCGACCAGATAAAGTATGAAATAACCGATAAAAAGGAAGGGAAAGACATTATTAAGATTAGAAGATAAAAAAAATGCACCCGTGGAGGGGTGCATCCGAATTTCAATAAAATGAAACTGAGTGGAGTCAGTTTCCAGTATTAACTAAATTCAAAACAAACGTATGAAAAATTGTTGTGACTTGTCGTGCAATGCACGGCGAAGGTGGAAAAAAATTACTCGCGTTATGAAACTAACAATGACACTGATTTTGTTTGCCGTATTGGCAGCATCGGCTGGCTCAACTTACAGCCAAAGTACCCGTATCAACCTGAAAATGCAGGATGCCTCTCTTGTGGATGTTTTTCGCGAGATTGAGCGCACCAGCGAATTTGGGTTTTTCTTCAAAAGTGAAGAAATCGACCTGAGCAGAAGGGTCTCCATTGACCTGAAAAACGTATCCATCGAGGAAGTATTAAAGAAAATCCTGATGGACAACTACGATTATCGTATTTTGGATAAGAACATTGTCGTCACCAGAGGCAATTTTAGTACTACAGTAGTACAACAGGGCAAATTGGTTACGGGAAAGGTAACTGAATCTTCAGGAGGTTCACTTCCAGGCGTTTCGGTTGTTGTGAAAGGTACGACAACCGGAGCCATATCCGATGGAAACGGGAACTATTCACTTTCGAATGTTCCGGAAAATGCGGTTTTACAGTTTTCGTTTGTGGGAATGAAAACGGAGGAGATAGAAGTCGGCAAAAAAAATAGCATTGATGTTGTACTTCGTGAAGAATCAGTGGGAATTGATGATGTAGTGGTTATCGGTTATGGTACCCGCTCTAAAAGAGACGTCACCACAGCCATATCAACCGTTGGTTCTGATAAAATTTCGAAAGTAGTTCCGTCTTCCCCTGAGCTGTTGATGCAAGGTCAAATGTCAGGGGTGCAGATTATAGGTAACCAGGGAAATCCGAATGCCCGTCCTACCGTTCGTATTCGCGGAACAAATACTTTTGGAATTTCAGATCCACTTTATGTAATTGACGGAATACCAATCAAAGAATATGGCGCAGGAATTGAAGGAATCCGCGACCAGTACACTCGGGGTGGGATCAATATCATGGCCATGATAGATCCCAACGATATCGAATCAATTTCTGTTTTGAAGGATGCATCTTCTGCAGCTATTTACGGGATAAGGGCATCAAATGGTGTTGTACTGATTACCACCAAGAAAGGGAGAAAAGAAAAGACAACTGTGAATTATTCTCAACGTTTCGGGATACAGAATCTTAATCAGGAAATTGAATTGCTGAACACGAAGCAATACGTTGATTTCAACAATGCTTTGTATGCTTCCGACCCAACTTCAGATGGCTCCAGAAGTCCTTTGAATGAAGTTTTTAGACCTGATAATCCAAACTATATGGGGAATAATGCAACCTACAATTGGCAGGATGCAGTGAAAAACAAGAATGCCCTAACACAGGATTATTCATTAAATGTATCTGGTGGAACTGAAAAGGTTGATTACTATCTATCTTTTGGTTATTCTGATCAAGAAGCTGTTTATATCGATAATAAGATGAAACGATACAATGGCGCATTGAAGTTAAACATGAAAATCAATGATTATTTGCGTGTTGGAGTTAATTATCGAGTAAGCACTGCTGAAGGAAGAGATATGGGATATTGGGTGGGCAGTCTTCAGAAAACAGCTTTGACACCCGTAAGCCAACCCATTTATGATCCAAACGGAATAAATGGATATGCAAAAGTAGTTAATGGATTTGATGAAAATGGCATTTGGAACAGCAATGTATTATATGGAAGTTTGACCCGATGGAATTTACCTGGTGTGTTTTCTCTCATAAATTCGAAAAACACCTCTATTCGAAATATGGGAAATGCATTTGTTGAAATAGAACCGGTAAAAGGCTTAATTATCAAGGGCAACCTTAGCATTGATTATTTTGACAATACAAGTAAAGGCGGACAGCAGTATATCAATTCTTATTTCAAATACGACGGAGGCGATCCTTATGCCAGAGCAGGAATGGGTTCGGTTGGTGATTATGGAATTACAAGCACCAAGAATTTCAATATGACAAATGAAATTACTGCCAACTATATCAAATCATTTGGAAAGCATAATCTTGATTTTCTTCTCAATTCCATGTCACAAAAGTTTGTTGCCGATTTTACGGATATTGGAACATCATATGTAACAAGTGCTAATCCCGATCTGATAAATCTTGGTGGCGAAAATCTATATACACGTGCAGGTGGTTTTAGACAACCAGGTGCATTGCAAGGTTATTTGGTTAGAGCAGGTTATAATTATGACAATAGATATTATCTGGATGCAACATTACGACGCGATGGAAGTGCTCGATTTGATCCTGATTACCGTTGGGGTACTTTTCCTGCTGCATCGGCTGCATGGAGAATCAGCCGGGAAACCTTTCTGAAAGATTTAAAGTGGCTTAACGACCTGAAACTACGAGCTGGATGGGGTAAATTAGGCAACCAGGAAGTTACTGATATGGCCTACTTATCCACTATTAATACTGGACCTACATTCGCATGGGGAAACAATCCATCTGCAAGAGGCACCAATCCAAATGCAATTGGGTTAGGATATACCAGCTCTGCAGCAGCTGTTTACGGAATGGCTAACAGAAATCTTCAATGGGAAAAAACATCAACCTTAAACCTGGGGTTTGATGCTACAGTACTCAATGACTTAAACCTCTCACTGGAGTATTACAATAAACTAACTGACGGTATCTTACAGAAATTTACACTACCACCTTCAACTGGAGTTATTACAATGCCCGATGGTAATGTTGCACAAGTGAGGAATAGTGGTATTGAGCTAAACCTCAACTACAAACGTTCCTTTAACGAGATAAATATCGCTGTTGGTGTTAATTTTACGACAGTAAAAAACCAGGTTGAAAAACTTTATGGCGGAATACCAATGGCCGACAGAGGCATAGAAGAAGGCTTGCCATTGTTTTACATTCGTGGATTTAAAGTTGATGGAATTTTTCAATCTGATGCAGAAGCTCAGGAATGGATGAAAACACATGAAGATGTAAATTATCAGTCAGCTAAAGTCACAGCAGGAGACTTCTATTTTAAAGACTTACGTGGTGCACCTACCACTGATGACATAGCTAAAGGCATAAACAAATTTTATTCTCCAAAAGCTGACAATATCGTTGACAGTTATGATCAGGTTTATTTGGGAAAGACAATTCCAGGCTACTATTATGGGTTCTTCTTAAATGCTGATTACAAAGGGTTTGACTTTTCGGCCCAATTTTCTGGAGTTGGAGACGTTCAAAAGGTAAATACCACAAAATCAACATTCGGAATGCCTTATGGCGAGGCTATGAACCATACCACGGATGTACTAAATGCTTGGACTTCCTCCAATAAGAATTCAGAAATTCCAAGAATGATGTGGGGTGATCCTGCAGCAAATGGACGTTTCTCTGATTATTTTGTTGAAAATGCAGCCTACCTTCGACTCTCAAATATTCAATTAGGATATACACTTCCTGAAACAATATATTCTGGAACAAAAAATATTTTGCGAAATGCACGAATTTATTTAGGCTGCTCCAACGTGTTCACTATTACCAAATTTGGTGGACTCGATCCAGAGGATCAAAACAATCCTGCTCCTTTTATAATGTATACGGGTTTAAATGTCAAATTTTAATTGCTAATCACTTAAAATTAACGAATATGTACAAATATATAAAAAAGATAATCCCATTGTTTTTGCTTGGGACTCTTACATTCAATTCTTGTCAGGACGTACTAGATGTGCCAGTCACCAGTGAATTGGAATCAACCTATTTTGAAAATGAAAATCGAGTTGAACGCGGAATCGGTGGAATTTACGCTGTAATCCAAACGATTTATGCTGCAAATCTTTTAGATGGGATGGCCACCGGTGCTGGTGTAACTCTTCATCCGGTATGGCTACTTCAAGGAGATGACTTAACTACCAGCGGCACAAGCAATGGTGCCTACGAAGCATTCTCAGGTTTTTCACCTTCAGATGTCAGAGTTGGCGAGATTTGGGAAAAATTCTATTTCATCGTAAACAGATCAAATTTCATGCTTGAAAAACTTGCTGATCCTGAAATTGCTAAAGTTATCACAACGCCGGGATTAAAGGATTTCAATAAAGGCGAAGCTTTATTCTTAAGAGCATGGGCAAATTCAAAATTATGGGATATATTCCGGAAAGCACCCAATCTGAACATCCGGGTTAAATCAATCGAAGGAGCAGTTTTACCTCCAACCAAGAATTTCGAGCTACTCGATGCTGCAATTGCCGATTTAACTGAAGCTGCCAATTTATTGCCAACTTCATGGGATCAACAAAACAAAGGGCGGGTTTTCAAAAACAGCGCTTACGGACTTTTAGTTAAATGCTATATCCTTAGAGCCTGTTATGCTTCAAAGTACGATGGCAATCAGGCGCAAGATTATGCCAATGCAATTTCAGCATTTCAAAAAATCACTTCAGAAACAACCATCGATGGTGTACCGTTTGGAGATAATTTTGATTACCGTAAAGAAAACAATGCAGAATCTTTATTTGAATATCAGGCTAGTTGGGCTCAGAAAGAAGATAACGCATGGTTAGATAATAATTTTGGTGGTGAATCTGCCGGAATGGGAGTAGTTTACCATTATTTCGATTCGCATTGGGGAAATTATGGTTGCGGTGGCGGATCAGCTGGTCCAACCCAAAAATTAATAAAAATGTTCGATCCTAAAGATCCACGCTCTAATGAGACATTCAAAAAAGCAGAGGATGTTGATAATATGGGCGGAAGTCTATCTTGGCTGGGCAGTAAGTGGGATTACTTCGGAGGATATCAATTTATTAAATACATCAATGGTGAGCGCGGAAATGCGTATGAGCCAAACTGGCAACTTCAATCCGCCAATAATCCAAGATTGCTTCGTCTGGCCGATGTTAAACTTCTTGTTGCTGAAGCATACCTTAAAACAGGTGATGCAGCAAACGCAACAAAACAAGTTAACGACATCCGTAAACGTGCAAGAATGTCAACATCTGATGGCGCTGAATCGGCTATACCGGCTGATTATGGAACTGTAACCATGCAGAATATCATGGACGAACGAATGCTGGAATTGGCTGGTGAAGAAGATTTCAGATGGAGCGACCTTAAACGCTGGAATGCTTCTGGTTACATTAATCTGGCCACTTGGAACGCTGCTGATTTTGGTTATCCATTCGATGCAAAACTCTTCCAGTTTAATGCAACCAAACATATCCTTTTCCCAATACCAACTTCAGAAATGAACAGTAATCCATTAATGAAAGCCGACGGTAACAACCCGGGCTACAATTAATAAAAGTTAAATTTTAAGCACATTCGGCAGGGAAACTAAGTAACCTGTTGAATGTGCTTTTATATTAAAAACCATGAAATTTAAAAAACTAATTTTCCTTTTGTTCATAATCTCCTTATTTTCCTGCAATAAAAAAGAAACAAAAGCCGATAATAATGAAAATATAGATGAAAATCCAGTCTATCCAGTTGAGTCTGGAACAAGAAGCCCGTTGAGCTGGCCATTTGCCCAAAATTCGATCTGGAATATGCCTATCGGATCGAAGGCTATTTATGTTCATGCCAAAATTGAAAAAGCAATGCAGTATGGGATGACCAATGATGAAGATTACATCGTTATGACTCCTGATGAGACATTGGTTGATATTTATGAAAATTTTGCTGGTTGGGACAAAAACAAAAGTCGTTGCGAAATTCAAGGTAAACTTCTTTTTTCGGCACCCATACCTAAAGCCTTTATTGTAAGTCCGACAACCTGGGATGGATTAACACCCAATGCTGGGCTGGCGGTATTAATGCCAGACCGGAAAACAATCAGGCAAACACAACCTTTCGCATTTTGCGATCCCACTAAAGGTGCAACTTCACAGTATATTTTTGACAATCAAGACATTTATGGACTTGGCATGTATGGCGCACATGGAGGATCAGGACTATCAAATATTGGCGGAGCATTGCGTTTGGACGAACTAACCCCAACTTCAGGAGCAATCAGGCATGCAATGAAAGTCAACCTTTTTGGCCGCAAGAATATTTTTTATGACGGTCAATCCAAAGGTTTTCGCTGGCCTGCTGTTCGGGCTGATGGCTATGCTGCCGACAACTACTACAAGGATCGGACATTGGCCATTGTAAAAGCTTGTCGCATGGGAGCTTTGCTTGCATTACCAGCCAAAATGAAACTTGATTCACTTGGTTTCGAAACACAACCAGCAAGAATTTTGGCCGAAGCTTTTCAGAATTATGGTGCTTATCTGGTTGACGATACTGGCTGGGATGTTTATGCCATTATAACAGAATGGTCGCCTAAAGGGCGATTTACTGATGAATTTAAAAAGAACTGGGGATTTTCATTTTCTCAAAGCGGCAAAAATACACCTTGGTGCAGGGATATGGATCGTATCTTCATGAATCTTCATGTGGTCGATAACAACAATTCAACCAACATTGGCGGCGGTGGAACTCCTCGGTTACCGCTTGCTCCGATATTTGAATCAGTTAAATAATGACTTGAAAAATCACTCAAAAAAATACTGATAAAATGAATAAGATTTTTTCCTTCTTTATAATTATCATGACCATGCATTGTTGGTTTCTTCCTGAGAATGTATTTTCAGGAAACGAAATCGTAAATCAAAGTGATATACAATCTCCGATTACCCGAATGATCAATATTATGCCAACCGGAAATTCGCTTACACAGGCTAAGGACCCAGGTTACCGCGGATATCTTTATCATTTGCTCGATTCGGCCAAATATCAGTTCGATTTTGTGGGTTCAAAACATGATGGCTTGCCAACAAATGGTGGCGATCCTGATTATTCAGGCTTTGGAGGTTATGTAATTGGCCCAAATCCATCAAATGGTGACGATTGGGATCCATATAAACATGGTGATATACTTTATCATTTGGATCAAGGATATAAAATAATGAGCAACAATGCTGATCTAATTTTGCTCGAAATTGGCATTAACGATTTTTTTAACGACCGAGATAATTACGATCCAAGTGTTTCAGGCGCAGTTAGGCTCGATTCATTGATCGCCAAAATATATAAAATCGATCCGAATGTTGTCTTAATGGTTACTAATCTTACCCCAGTAACATGGGATTCGAATTTCGGAAACTTATACAATTCTCAAGTTCCTGCAATCATTTCGAAATATAAAAAGCTAGGCCGTAAATGTTACCCGGTCGATTTGCAAAAAGGTATCAGTTGGAAAATGGATGACGATATCAGTGCCGATCTGTTGCATCCAACTGCAAGTGGCTATAAAAAAATGGCCAATCTATTTTACGCTGATCTTGTTCCGGTGCTTGATTCAATGATTGCTATAGTTCCAAGCGGAATTCCACCTGTTGTTTCAATAACCCAACCTATTAAAAACGAAACATTTCCCGAGTTATCGTATATTCAACTTACTGCTTTGGCTACTGATATCGATGGTCAAATCCGTAAAGTTATCTTTTACAACGGGACTCAAAAAATCGGAGAAGTTGCCAGTAGTCCCTTCACATTCGAATGGAAAAACGTTGTGGCCGGAAAGTATTCGATTACAGTGGTTGCTTTTGATAATAGTCTGAATAAAACTACATCTGATCCGGTGGCCATTGAAGTATTAAAGGGTGAGAAAATAACTTATCAGGAAAATTTTGATGACAATCTGGCACAGGACTGGCTATCGGTTAACGGTGCATGGAAAATTCAAGATAGAAAATTTGTTGACTTGGCAGCAAATGATGTTGACATAGCCATCTACAACAGGAATACTTTCTTTAATTATGTTTGTTCAACGATTGCTAAACCCGATTGGAATAATAACTACGGAGTTGTTTTTAATTATCAGGATAACTTAAATTACTGCTTTTTGGAACTGGATGCCGACCCCTTAGACGCCAAATTAAAGATGGTAAAAGCTGGAACCGAATCGACTTTAGAAAGTAGCAAATATAAAAACGGTGGAGCAGGTATCTTTTCAACCATCGAAATCACCAATACCGGAGTAACAACTTCTGTTAGAGTAAACAATGAACTTATTTTTAATCAAGTACCTACAACACAATTTACCTCAGGAAAAATTGGCCTTTATGCCTGGTGGAATCCATTGACTTTTGATGATGTACAGGTAGTTGCAGATGGAATAAGCTCACTTAGCCTATTTCAGAAGAAGGAATCCGATTTGAAAATATTCCCCAATCCTGCAAATAACAGCAATATTACTTTTGTCGTTCCAAATAATGAATCGAATATTAAGATAGAAATATTTGACATAACCGGGAAGTTGATATTTTCAAAAAAATGTATTTCAAAAAATGATTATCAATTATCTTCATCATATTTTAATCATGCCGGAATGTATAGTGTTCGGTTAACATCTGCATCGAATGTTCATTATGGAAAGTTTATTATCAATTAATTGAAAACAGAAAATGTAAATATGAACACATAACCCGCTAATATAGAGTAGCTCAGTTTCAATCTGCAATTTACCGGGAATTACTGATTAGGATATGAAAATGCTTAGTAGTGTAATATCAGTTCCAAAACTACAACCTCTAAAAGAATTAAATAATGAATAAAATATCTTTTGTCGCTGTTTTAAGTTTGCTATCCTTCATTTTGTTTGCGCAAAATGTGGCTCAAAAGCCACCAGTGGGCTGGAGTAGTTGCAATTAAATACAATATTTCATCTCAACTTTACACTGTTAACGGAATACTTATGAAAATTCAATTATTACCGATTTTTATCTTTTTAACGAGCATTTCTATTGGCCAGACATCACTGACTATTCAATTACTTCCCGGCGAAAAAATCTGGTCGGGTTCTGTAAAACAAGGCGACAAAATGCCGTTCGATGTGGGTTACACTTTCGATTTTTATGCCAATAAATAGGACTCTGAGCGGTCTGCAAGACCCAGCGATGAGTCGGTGTTGAACTACACCCGCCGGGATCGGAGCTATGTACTTATCGACTGTTTTTTGTTTTAGTTGAAGATATAGAGTAGTGAAATAGAAAAATCG
>JBBRHJ010000138.1:0-9571 GCA_038222885.1 Bacteroidales bacterium
AGAGGGTATGAGGCTATGCTTACACATTACGAGAAAATTGCGCCACATCTTAATGAACCGCTGTATACGAGACCCGTACGTACAGTGGTGTGAGAGGTTCTCCCCGTCGGCTTAGCTGGCGGGGCAGCCTACTCGATTACCGTCTGGTGTTCGTTGTTTACTGTCATTTTTTTTCAATTTGCTACATCGTTTCTGTCTGCCGTGCGTTCGGACAGACACACTCTTTGACAAGTTTTGGTCGTGCGGTTGGCTTTTCGTGCGACTTGGCAATGTGTGTGGCTGTGATGCGTTGGCAATTATTTAAATCCAAATTTTTCTACAGTTTTTAAATTTAAACTTGCTAAGTATTTGTTTCTGTCAGTTAAATCCTTTTTACCATCAAGTAAGTCAGTCATAAACTTATATTTATAAGCATCCAATCTTTTATTCTTTTTGTCCCATTGAACAATCTTTTCAATTAAATCAATTGTAATTTCAATATCATCATGTTTTGTATTTAGATCTTCGATGAAGTAATCATCCATATCAAAAAATAATTCAGGATTTAATTCAGCAACAATATCTAGTATTATTTCACCCTGATTTCTTTCAATATCGGTAATATTCCTATTGTTTTTCAGCTTGTTACCTAATGTTGAAGCCATATCATATTGATATTGACTAAGATTTTGAGTTTCTCTACCCCAATTTTCAATCTTTTTCCAAGTTTTAATATGTATTGATTTTAATCTGTTTAATGATGCGTCAATAAGTGCTTGATGAGTATCATCTTCTGTTATTTTTTTTCTCTTTTCTGAGTTTTTATTTTCTAAATCACCATTTAGAGAATCAAGAATAATAATAAATTCCTCATTTTTAATAGCATCCCAACACTCTTCTTTTTTTGCCCATTCACCATATAAAGAACCTGGAGCTTTATGTTTAATAAACTCCTCGATTTTTGTCATGATTTCGTGAAGCTTAGATTTAAGTTCATTACTTAAACACTGTTCTTTCCAAATTTTAAATAAATCCAATTTGTAATCTAACTTAAAACCAAGCCAAGCAATAGAATAAGGCACTGTAATATAACGCATATCTCCAATTGCATTTGGTTTAACACCATAAACTTTTTCTGCTGTGGAAAATAATATTGCTTTAGCAATCGAATCTTCAAACCATATATTATCAGGCTTAACAGTAAAATTGTTATTCAAAAACTGAGCGTAATTTTTCTGACTACCCCGAACAACGATATGTGGTCCAATAACCAATTTTTTTCCATTATATGCTTCTTCGTATGAGTTCAAATATTTAGCTAATGTTTCTTTGGTGAACATTTGATTTCTCGGATTCTGTTTGTCAAATTGTTTCCTTTTTGAAGGAGAAACTCCAAAGCGAATTCTTTCATTTTTATATTGACCTCTTGAACGTTCAAAAAACCAACGTGTTTGATGGGTTTCACCTGAAATAGGTGGTGCCCAAATTGTCCTTGAAAGTTTTTCTAGTAAAACATGATTTTCTCGGTTTGAACTTAAATCTGATGCAGATACTTTATTTTGTGTATTTGCATATTCTGCAATACGACCAACTATTTCTGAAAAATTTTCTCTATTTTTTACAATTGTCAGTTTAACTGGTACAAATACATTTGATATATCCATCTTGTCTTTTTTCCAAGTATGGTAAATTGATGCTGTTGTTTGTCCTCCATTAACAATTTGAAAATCCTTAACAAATGATATAGCTTTTCCCTGATTTTCTGGCAAGTCCGTAATAGTAACTTCCTCAGCAGTTGCAGCAATGCCATTATTAAAAGCCATAAACATATGCTGCTCTTTAAGTATCGTATTTCTAATTCCTTTGTTTATTTTACCTGTAAATTGAAGGAATGAACGAACATTTTGCTCAAGCAACCTTGCACCGTATTGCTCATAAATGTCTGCGAGTGCAATACCAGGTATAATTGCCAACCAAGACTGATAATCATTGTTATTAGTTGCATTAACTATACAAGGAATTTTATAGCCCGATTTTTCAAAATTAATTTCAATAGGAACATGTGAATTATCAGATAAGTTAAATAAATAGTTAATGTCAATTGTTCTATAAAAAATAGGATAACCTGCAATTTTATCTGAAGGCTTCAATTCAGATTTAACTTCACCATTTGTTATTAAAAAAATATTTACTCTAGTTAAATATTCTTTCACTTCTGGAACATTAGATAAAGTTTGAGCAAGGTCAAATATTTCTGAACTTTCTTCTATTTCATTTACATACTCTTTATAAATTGCATTTCTAAAGAATTTTACAACTCTATCGATCGTTTTTTCAGCATCACCTTTGTTGATATTTATAATAGTTGAATCACCATTATAAATAGTTACAAATAAATCAAGTGTTTCATAATTTTCATAAAGAGAATAGCCATTGATTTTGTGCTCAACACCTCTTTTGCTGATTTTTTCGTCAAAGCAAACACGATAATTTTCTGTTTCACCTGCATCCGAAAGATAAGATAATGCTAATTCTGTAAAAATCTGCTCTGGATTTGACCCCTCTTCTTCTGAAACTAAACTTGCATTTATTTCTTCTTGAATATCAATGTAGAATTTTTGTAACCCTTTATTTTCCATAAATATATCTATTGAATTACACTAAAAAGTGTTTGTTTGTTAATCCGCCATTCTTCTGATTCAGATAAAACAATAGAATATTTTACATCACCAACCCCAATTGGAATTTGACTTTCTGTTATTCTCGGAAAATTACCTGAAACTTGATATATATTTTCTTGGCGTATAGTATAGCCAGTTTCTTCATAAATTAGTCTATGAATATCATAATATCCTGATTCCAATAATTTCAATTTAAATAAATTAGAAGCCATCGTATTTTCCGACAGTATTCCTAATACTTCGTCAATAATAGTATTTAGTGACTCACCATTACCCACTCGAATATCTAGTGAAAGATGATATAGAAATATTTTTTCAATTATAGAATCATCTAATTGTCTTTCACTTGATATATGAATCTTTTGATGATTATTTCCGTGAGTAGTCTTTACTTCTACAGCCCAATTTGAATATTGAAAATCTTGAATTGATCGCTCTGGACCCAGCCATGATTTGAGACAATAATTTTTGTCCGCTGAATTATTTATAAATAATCTTAAGAAAAAAACTTCACCATATAGGCCTCTTTGAGCTTCATCAGATAAACCTTGCTTTCCTACCTTTTCAAATAATGATTGCCATTTGGTTAATCTTTCAATTAGTTTTTCTACTAAGTTTTGTTCTGTTGCAACATCCGTAATTCCAAATATCAAATCCTCACAAAGGGTCGAAAAAATATCTTTATGCTGTTTGTTTAATAATAAAATCAATAAGAATTTCTTCGATTTATCATGCTCGTCGAATGTTGTTTCAATTTTGATATCTTTCAGTTTATTCCACTGGGTTTCTTCAAAAGTAAATTTTGCACTTAACCTAAAAGCTATGCATCTAAGTCGTTCAGGCGATTTTAGGGCTACAAATACATCAGGGAGAATATCCGCTGAATAACGTTTATATAGCAACCCCGAATTAATTGTTGTGTCGCTCTCTAAACTATCCCATATATTTTCAATTTTCGTCATATTCATCGTCATCAAAATCTTCTTCAACTACATCAAATCTATCCAGTAATTCTTCATTAACTGCGTAAGATATAGGAGCATTATAATTACTTTTTGGGAAACTAATTGCATAACCAACAAAAGGATTAGTTCCTTTTGGCAGTGGATATTTTTCAAGACTTTCTTCAGTATCTAACAAATAGATAAGCAGTAACGGTTTTTGGGGATTTCTCAATTCATTCCTTACTATTTGACCATTTGGATACATTGCTTCACCTTCTTTTTTTCTGCGAAGATTAGTTAATTCCATAGCTTTTGCTCTTTCTGCATCAGTAAAATCAATGAATTCATCGGAAGGACTTATAATATGTGATTTCCTTAAATAATAAATTTGCTCACTTGAATTCTTGTCGTCTTCCGTTCTTTTCCATTGACCAATTTGAATATTTTGGTCATTAAATTGAAATAGGGAGCTGTTATTTGCATTGGGTTTTGACATTAGGGCAATTCGCCAATCGGTCAATTCACCATTTTTCAATTGGGATGAAATAAATTGAATCAATTTTCTAGGCTCTGCTTTTTTAAGATTATCAATTGATTGAATTCCTTCAAAAAAGTTAATGACTTTTTCCGCTGAAATATCATACCACAGAAAAGCATTTGGTTTAGTAACAAAATTAGTAGCCAGTGTTGAAATAAATTTTTGAGTGTTCCTTAAGTTGCTGTCAATAACTAAAATATCCTTTTTAAATTCATAAGATTCAACCAATCTACCCGCCCAAGAAACTTGAACAGTTGTTGCATTTCGCATTTTGTTTATTGCCGAAATCATCAAACCATCTGGCGATGTCCGAACTTTAAGAGCATATTGTTCAGGAGTTGAACCAGCAATATCCGCCATATAATCAAATTCCTCTCTTAATTCTTCCGAAGCCATAGTAATATGACAGAACCATTCATTTAATTCACGACTAGTAAAAAGTCTGCATAAGTCTACATAGCCTCCTCGAAAACCAAACCAACGCCCCATCTGCATTAGTGTATCATACATTCGTGAAGCACGCAAATAATAACTCACTGATAGCCCTTCTAAAGTTAAGCCACGAGATAGTTTATTACCTCCAACAGCAATAACTGAAAGACCATTTTTATGGTCAAAATAGTCAAGAGCCTCACCAGAGCCACCATGAATAGATTTAACTTGGATTCGAGAAGCAGCTTCGTTAAGGTGTTGTATTACATCTTTCCACTGATGAACAGTAATTTGAGAATCCAAATTTCTTAGTTCTGAATCAATGATTTGTTGAGAAACTGCAACATAAGATTTATAGCCAACTTCGTCTTGTTCAAATGTTTTTTTGAATTCGTTTATTATTGCATGGTCGTTTTGGTCAATACCTCTCCTGTAATAAATAAATTGGTTTGATACAAGTTCTGCAATATGGTCTTGCCAACGCATAAATCTTGAAACGTGTATCAACATTGAATTATGAACTGTCGTTTGACCTCTTAATCTGCGGATAGCACAAGTGATTATAAAGCAGCGAATCGCTCTTTTTAATGTTTCAGGAAGAGAAGACGGTAATTGGTCGTCTTTTTTGTGTCTATCAGGCACAAAGTCTTGATAATCATTAATTCTATTAACTATTGGCAACACAGAATTAGATGTTTCATCAATTTCAAGAGGACTAAAACCGAAAACTTTTTCAGGACCTATATAATTTGAAGGTGCGGAAATATTTTTAATGAAATTTCTCGGAAAAAGATTCTGGTCGTCTAAAGGAATAAAGATATTTGCAAAAGGAGTTGCAGTATAACCAACATATGCATTTTTACCAAAAAGATTCAAAATTTGTGTAATCCAACCGTTAATTGAGCTTTGTCTTTCAGGGTCATTTGATATATTTATTGAAGCATTATCCGCTTCATCATCAATAAGCAATAACGATTTGTTTTTAATAACTCGACTTAAATCTGAATCTTCAGTAGATTGGGCTGCTAACCATTGATATATACGCCTAAGAACATGAGGGTTCTTTTTTATCACTGCAATTATTGGATCAGGAGTATCAAAATTTAATCCCAAAGCATTTGCCGCACCTTGAGTAAAATCACCTTTTTCAATACTTGAGGTTAATGAATGTGCAATATTCATTTTTCCAAATCCAGGTTTTCCAACTCCAATTTTAATACTCTTTTGATCTAGAGCTCTTGTATGTTGAGTATCAAATCCTAAAAAACTTTCATCTATTCTAATTTGTGTTTGGCTTCTCAAATTATTGTGAATCCCTGCCATCACGATAATTAAGCCAAATCCCGCATCAGCTGCTTTACAAATAAGGCCAGTATAATTTGCTGTTTTTCCAGACTGAACTTGACCTACAACTAAACCCTTTTTGTTGATTTTAATTTTAAGAGTTGGGTCGAAAAGATTGTCAACGATACTGTCTGTTAATCTATCCAGTTTATTCACAACTTCTGGTGCGAAGTTTTTTTCTTCTTCAAGATATTGCCTATAACTACCCCAAAAGCCATTTGAAAAATCAATCGAAGCACGTTTTTCATTTAACCAAGGTAAGTTTTCATCTGCTTTTTCAATGGATTTAAACTCGTCTTGACGAATTGTAAAAAGCTCTTCAACCTTTCTGATTATCATTTCTCTTGAATCAGAAATAGGTAGATTCATTTTCATAAATGTATCTACAGCTATCTCAACCTCTTGTATTGTCACAGATGTTTTACCAAAGAGAAGTTGGCGTATTATTTTTATTGGGTCTATATTAATCATTCGTAATAAATTCTATGTATTCAGGATAAAAATTAAATGGTTCAGTGTTTAGAACTCTTGCTTTTGCCTTTTCAACAGAAAAACCTGCTTCCACAAATGAATTAAATAATTTCTGCATTGTATCTTTCATTGCAATATGATCAATACCTTCAAAGGGTTGTCCATGAGGTTTTTCATTTTCACTTTCTTGAAGAGTAATCAAAGGAACTGGAATAGTTTCCTCAATAAACTGAATTACTTTTTCAATTTCATTTTTTAAATCTCCCGATTTTATAAGTAAGTCATTCAAAAGCGGATGGTTTCGGTTTATTTTATAAAATCTTTTACCATGCCGAGCTCGTTCTTCCCAAAATGGAAAGTAGTCATCAGTAGCAAGTTTTCTTTTCAGAACTTTCCCTTTGTGTCGATATACTTCAACTGCCTGATTACGAGCTTCTTTTGCTAGTGCTAAGATTTGCTCTCTGTAAATTGAAGGAGGTCTAGCAATTGATTTTTTAATATCAATTTGCCAGTCGTTATCAAAATTATTCGGCAAATCAATTTGAACCCTACAAAGATCATAGTGAACTTCTCGTTTAAAAAGACCTAACCAGTCTCCTGCAACTAAAAGTCTGCGATTGCGATAAACATAGAATCCTTGATGTGCAGTCCAACTATCTTTAGGACCTTTACCTAAATTATATTGTTCGGCTGAAAGTTTAGTGCGATGAGGAAGTACAAAGCCTTTTATTTTAATTTGACCTTCTTCTAATCTAGTTTCAGGTTTAGTTTGTAAACCATCAACTCCAATCATGAAAGGATCCCAAGACTTAATAAGCCTATCTCTAAAATATATATTTAACCCATCATCAATATATCTATGGAAAACCATAGATAAATGTGATTTAACAGAATCCATTATGCCTAAAAACTTACTTTTCGCTTCTTCACTTTCTTCCGAACTGTCTTTTGTAAGTCTATCTATATCCCACCAAATAACAAAAGTACCTGACTTTAACGTTTTGATTTTCTCAATCCAATTCAATTCATTTGGTACAAAGCGAATTAATCTCCAAGCTTTTTCACTATTTACATAATCTAAATCCCAACTCCAAAATAATGGTTCGAATTCAGATGCTTTAGAAATTACAGTAAACTTTCTGGTTTGAGAAAAAGATGCAGTTTTAAGTCCTAACCCAAACCTCCCTAAATCTTTTTCACCTCTGACATCCAATGGATTCTTACTTCCTGGTCGCATAGCTTGAATCAGCTGCTCATTATTCATTCCAATGCCATCATCTAAAATAGATATGGTAGTATCAGAACCTTTCCAATTGTAATCTATCCAAATATTTTTTGCTCCAGCTGTTATTGAATTATCTATAATATCAGCAATTGCAGTTTCAATGGTATAACCTATCGCTCGAAAAGTTTCAATCATTGAACTTGCTTCTGGCTCAGCTAATGCAGATTGTAATTTGGAATAATCAACCATTGCTCCTAATGACTTTTAGAATTTCTGCTCCAATTAGTTTAGCCATTAATGGAGGCACAGCATTTCCAATTTGCTTAAATGCTGAAGTTCTATTTGCTCCTTCTTTTTCACCTTCAAAGTAATAATCATCTGGAAAAGATTGTAACCTAGCAGCCTCTCTCACGCTAATTGACCTATTCTGATTTATATCGGGGTGAATGTAATAATGTCCATCTTTTGCAATATGAGCCACAACTGTTTGCGAATAAGGTAAATCTGCTGCAACAACCTTAAATCTATCAAAAAATGAAGTGCGGTTTTGGTGTGTTTTTAATCTATCAGGTAAATCATTATAATTTAACCTTTCTTGCTTGTCAGTCCATTTTTGAACAGCAATTTTATATATTTCTTTGTCTTGTTCTCTATGCGGTCTTGCAATATGTTGAGTTAAAATATCAATTCCGTTTCGTATTGCATGTGTCTTTAAATATTCAGTAGTTTGGGTTGTATACTTTAGAAATTTGTCAGTTCCCTCACCAGCATTTATAACAGGTAAATCTTTTAGTAAATCCTGAACTAAAAAATTGTTCTGAATATTAATTTCTTCAAGATTAGGGATGTTAATTTTCTTGTTTTTATTCCATCCGAGAATAATTATTCTTTTCCGATTCTGTAATACTCCAAAATTAACAGCTTCAAGTGTAAATAATTTTATTTGATACCCTTTTTGAATAAAGAGATTTTCCATTTCACGGAGATAATGTCCATCCTTTGCAGATTTAAGACCCAGTACATTTTCAAATACAAACATTTTAGGCCTATATTTTTCTAAATACATTGCATATTGGACAAATAAGTAGTTCCTAGGATCGCCCTCCATATTATTTTTTGAACGTGCTCTACCAACTAATGAATATGCTTGACAAGGAGGACCTCCAATAATTAAATCTACATTTTTATTTCCAATAGCTTTTTGAATATGCTTTTGAATTATTTCGTTGTTTTCGTCCCCGATTGGAAGATTAATAACAGCTTTTAAAATATCGCTAGGAATATTACGATATAAGTCTTCACGTGTAATATCGCCTTTGAGATATGATATATAAGTTTGATATTTATTACTAGCTTTAAGATAATGATATGCAGCTCTTGTTTTTAATGTATTACATGCAGCTTTTTCAATTTCAACATGAGCAATTGGTTGAAATCCAGCTTGGATAAATCCTTCTGAAAGTCCACCAGCTCCAGCAAATAAGTCTATGAAATTGTAAGTCATTATGTTTTATTTTAAATGCTAAAAATAGACATTTTTTTTGGTGCGTCGGCAAGAAAACTGCTCTTTTGCAAGCTGAAGCATCGGCTTGTGTGTCGGGGCTTGCAAATGTGCAGTTTTGTGCGTGGGCTGTTCATTATTTCTTTTTCTGTCTTTAAGTAGCAAATTGTCTGCTGTGTCTGGTTTTTTACACTTGGCGGTAACGGTGGCGGTATGGCAAGTAAGGGATTGCGGGCGATTCACCTGTCAAGTTACAAGAAAAGTTGAGGCGGGCTAAAACCTTTCGCATACCTCTGAAACCCTTATTTGCTATACCGCGTGTGTGCGCCCTGCATGAGCAGTGCGCACACTTAGTGTAAGCTCTGGAAAAATTCCAAAAATACTAATTTTTCCGTAAGAGCCAAACATTAAGTGTGCATTTTTCCAGAGGGTGAAAATCCCTTACTCACGGGGTCG
>JBBRHJ010000139.1:0-9566 GCA_038222885.1 Bacteroidales bacterium
GCCGACGAAATAGAAAATAAAATAAATTACAAAAAGCAGATTATCGTTTCCATTGCAGCTGGTGTCGATTTTGCATCTTTGGCCGAACTGTTCGACACTGATGCTACAATGTTTAGGGTAATTCCGAATACCGCCATCGAAGTATTGGAAAGTGTTTCCACCATCTCATCCTATAATGCTACTCCAGAGCAAGAAAATCTGATTTTATCAATTTTTGCCGAAATGGGGAAAGTGTTTTTAGTACCCGAAAATCAATTAAATGCTTTTATGTCACTTTCGTCCTGCGGAATTGCGTATGCTTTCAGGTATATTCATGCTGCTTGCCAAGGCGCTGTCGAAATGGGAATTTACCCCGAAGTTGCGAAATCTGTTGTGATTCAAACCCTGCGTGGAGCCATCGATTTACTTGAAAAAGGCAACTCACATCCCGAAGTAGAAATTGATAAAGTAACAACTCCTGGCGGAATAACCATCAAAGGATTAAACGAGATGGAAGCCAATGGTTTCAGCAATTCAGTGATAAAAGGACTTAAAGCATCTCATTTAAAATAAGGTGTTAGACAATATTTCAACTTCATATTTCTAATTTCAGAATAATATGGTTGGTTTTTATGCAGTTTGATCTTAAATTGTAAATCGTAAATGATAAAATTGTAAATCCTTTGTAAAACTTATGAATACTCAAATTCAACAAATTGCCGAAAGATTGCGCGGCCTGCGCGACTCGCTCGAACTTTCCGTAGAACAGGCTGCTGAGAAATGCAATGTCTCGGCTCATGATTATGCCAATTTCGAATCTGGTAATTTTGATATTCCCATGAGTTTTTTATGTGCTGTTGCTGAAACATTTGGAGTTGAAACCACTGCTATTATTTCTGGAAATGATCCTCACGCCCAAAGCTTTTTTGTTAGCAGAAGGGGAACTGCCATGAAAGTGGAACGTTTCAAAGCCTATCAGTATTTTTCATTGGCGTCAGGGTTTCGTAATGCTATTGTAAAACCTTTCGAAGTAGTGGTTGAACCCAATGAATTCCCCATTAGGCAGAATACACATTCAGGCCAAGAGTTCAACTATGTGATTGAAGGCATTTTACAAATTCATATTGCAGGCAACGATTTAGTATTGGAAGAAGGCGATTCTATCTATTTCGATGCATCAAAACCACACGGCATGAAGGCGCTTGGAGGACGTAAAGCTAGGTTTTTGGCAGTGATAATTTGATGCCCTTTCCATTAAAACTTGATTATCAACTATTAATCAACATACATAAATCACATGTTAGAGAAATTTCTTACTCAAACTGAGTTTACCGACTTCAATGATTTCAAGCAGAATTACGAACTTATTGTCCCCGATAACTTTAATTTTGGCTATGATGTAGTGGATGCATGGGCTGAGAAAGCTCCTGATAAGCGAGCACTTCTTTGGACAAACGATAAGGGCGAGAGCAGGGAATTTTCTTTTGCCCAAATAAAAAAATATAGTGATCAAACAGCTTCTTACTTCCAAAGCTTAGGGATTAAGAAAGGGGACATTGTAATGGTTATTCTTAAACGACGGTTTGAGTTCTGGTTCAATATTATCGCTTTACATAAATTGGGGGCAGTCATTATTCCTGCCACTCATCTGTTGACTCCCAAGGATTTGATATACCGCAACAATGCCGCTTCCATTAAAGCAATCGTGTCAGTTGGCGAATCCGAAATTATTCAACATATAAATGATTCTTTACCAGAATCACCCACCGTTGAAATGTGTATTTCTGTTGGTCCAATAGTTTCTGATGGTTGGTTAGACTTTCATCAAGGGATAGAACGAGCACCGGAATTTATTCCGCTGAATAAAATAACGAAAAACGAAGATCCACTCATAATTAGCTTTACGTCAGGCACCACAGGAAATCCTAAGATGGTGATGTTGGACTGCATTTATCCATTAGCACATATTGTTACGGCAAAATATTGGCACAATTTACATGAAGATAGTCTGCATTTAACCATAGCCGATACTGGGTGGTTGAAGGCAGTTTGGGGAAAACTTTATGGTCAATGGATAGTTGGAGCTTGCGTGTTTGTTTACGATCACGAAAAATTTACACCAGCTGCCATGCTCCAAATGATACAGCAATATCATATCACTTCGCTTTGTGCGCCACCTACCATTTTCCGATTTCTAATTCGCGAAGATATTAGTGCTTACGATTTATCTTCCTTGGAATATTGTACCATTGCAGGAGAAGCTTTGAATCCAGCTGTTTACGACCAATTTTTAAAACTCACAGGAATAGAGCTCAAAGAAGGTTACGGACAAAGTGAAACTACGCTTACAATATTTACTTCAGCTTGGTCGGGAGCAAAACCTGGCTCAATGGGCTTACCTAATCCTCATTACGACATAGATTTATTAAATTCAGAAGGTCGTTCGGTGGAAGTTGGTGAGCAAGGACAAATAGTGATTCGTACCGATAAAAATTATCCTGTTGGACTTTTCAAAGGCTATTATCGAAATGCTGAATTAACCGACCAAGCCATGAAGGACAATATTTATTATACTGGCGATGTGGCTTGGCGCGATGAAGATGGCTATTTCTGGTTTGTTGGTCGAGCCGATGATGTTATCAAAAGTTCTGGTTATCGCATTGGACCATTCGAGGTAGAAAGTGCTTTGATGACACATCCAGCCGTAGTAGAATGTGCAATTACTGGCGTTCCCGACGAAATCCGTGGACAAATAGTGAAGGCAACCATTGTATTGGCTAAGGAGTATAAAAGCGCAAATACAAATGAATTGATCGAAGAAATCCAAAAACATGTGAAGCAAATAACTGCACCCTATAAATATCCTCGATTGATAGAGTTTGTAGATGAATTACCCAAGACGATTAGCGGGAAAATTCGTAGAACAGAGATTAGAGAAAAAGACAGAAAATAGTAGTCCCCTAAATCCCCCGAGGGGGACTTTAAGACTTTTTCAAATAAATATTTGATCAGTAGTTATATTGACATAAAGAATAAAACAGTTCCTCCTAAATAAAATAAAAACATGAAGATTAATAACTTATCAGAAAATAATTCCATTTTAAATCATTATATCAAAGAAATTCGCTCCGTAGATATTCAAAATGATTCTATGCGTTTTCGTCGGAACATGGAACGAATAGGTGAGATAATGGCGTATGAAATCAGTAAAAGTTTGTCATATCGGTCGGAAGATGTTCAAACACCGCTTGGAGTTTCACCAACCATGGTAATTGATGAAAAGATTGTAATTTCCACGATTCTTAGAGCTGGATTGCCTTTCCATACTGGATTTCTAAACTATTTCGACAGGGCTGAAAACGCATTCGTTTCTGCTTATCGAAAATACAAAGATGCTTTGAAGTTCGATATTTTTATTGAATATATAGCTTCGCCAGATATTAGTGGAAAAACACTGATAATTACCGATCCCATGCTTGCTACCGGAGGATCGATGGAGTTGGCTTTTGGAGCATTGCTCACCAAAGGAAAACCTGCTCATATTCATATTGCAACCGTTATTGCAAGTCAGGTAGCTATCGATTACATTTCTTCGCATTTCCCCAAGGAAAAAACAACTGTTTGGGTAGCAGCTATCGACCCAGATCTCGACGAACACTCTTATATAGTTCCAGGACTTGGTGATGCAGGCGATTTAGCTTACGGTCAAAAATTATAAAAAAACACCTCCAAACGAAAATGTTGGAGGTGTTTTTTTTAATTTACGATTTTATGTAAAACGATTCACTTTCAAGCAATACTTGTAAATTTACTAATTCCATTTTATGGTTTTCTCTGATTTCTCAGTAGAAGTAATAATAAAATGTGAAAGATGACATTTCACTTAATATTATCATTGTCCATAATAGGCACCTGGCCCATGCTTGCGGAAAAAGTGTTTTTTTATTAAATGCGAATTCATTTTCAAATTTGGATTAGCAGCAAAAGCGATTGAGGCCATTTGTGCGCATTGCTCCATAACTATTGCATTCTGTACCGCATCGTGTGCATCTTCGCCCCAAGTAAATGGTCCGCGATTTGCCACTAATACGCCCGGAACAAGGCGTGGATTTAGACCTTTGAAACATTCTATAATTACTTTCCCTGTTTCATGTTCGTATGCTCCTTCTACTTCACTTTGAGTCAGCATGCGAGTACATGGAATGTTTTGTGCGAAATAATCAGCATGAGTTGTGCCTATTATTGGTAGTTCGATGCCAGCCTGAGCCCATGCTGTAGCGTAAGTGGACTGTGCGTGCGCAATGCTTGAAATTTCAGGAAACGCTTTATACAAAAGAATATGCGTGGCAGTATCCGATGACGGTTTCAACTTACCCTCTACCACCTTACCGTCCAAATTCACTACAACCATTTGGTCAGGTTTCAGTGTATTGTAGGATACTCCTGATGGTTTAATTACGATATGTCCTGTGTGGCGATCAATGGCACTCACGTTACCCCAAGTGAACATAACCAATCCGTGTTTTACTAAATCGAGATTAGCTTTACACACTTCTACTTTTAATGATTCTAGCATAATAATCCGTTTTTGATTGTCTCGAAATATAACAACATTTTCTACAAGATTGTTTATCAAAAGGAGGTTTACAAATAAACGTAAAATCCAATCAATATTATAACCGAATGATTTACTAGGGAGGCATAGAAATTCTTTTTAAATATTACATTTTTTAAATAATTTCTTACATTTGCAACTCAGAAATTTAAAATTTAATTTTAATACTTTTATGGGGTTCAACAAAGGCAAAGTAGTCAAGGTTCTACGAGATTTGAGTTTTCAAATTGGGGTAGCTATGGTAGTTGGTGTTATAGTAGGCAAAATAATGGGTCCATCGGCGCAAATGTTTGTTCCTTTAGGCACACTATTTATTCAACTTATCAAAATGCTCGTTGTCCCACTTGTTTTTATATCCATTGTTTCGGGGGCTGCGTCACTTGGAGCTACTCAATCGGCTGGTAGAGTTGGTTTTATGAGTTTAGCTTATATATTTGGCACTACCTTCTTAGCCGTTTTGGTGGCTTTTGGTTTGGGTGAGTTTTTCCGCCCTGGAAGTGGGATTTCCATTGAGTCCTTGCGATCTTTTTTACCAGCTGAGGGTTATTCGGCTACTCCTGAACAGATGGATTTTTGGAGTTTAATAATAGGTGTAATTCCGTCTAATCCTATTCAGTCGATGGCCGAAGGGAATATCCTTCATATTATATTTTTCGGAATGTTTTTGGGTTTCGGGCTAAGTGCACTTTCAGCTGCAAAAAAACAACCAATAATGAATGGATTTAACACATTGCTCGAAGCACTTATTTGGTGTATCGGCAAGGTTATGTTGGTTGCTCCTTTAGGTGTCTTTGGGTTAATGGCTGATGCAACTGGTACTTTTGGTTTCGATTTATTGATTAAAGTTGGAAATTTACTTTGGGTCAATGTTATTGCATTTGCATTTATGTTGTTAATTTTTTACCCGCTTACATTAAAGTTTTTATCAAAACAAAAAATTCTGCCATTTTTAAAAGCCATGTTGCGTCCACAATTGGTAGCTTTTTCCACTGCATCGTCATTAGCAACACTTCCTGTAACACTTGAGACTTGCGAAATCGATCTGAAAGTGAGTAAAGAAACAACTTCATTTGTTGTTCCACTTGGTGCTACTATTAACATGACTGGATCAGCTATTTATTTTACATTAGTGGCTTTGTTTTTTGCTCAACTTTATGGTATAGAACTTAACTTCGCTCAATATGCTGCTATAGCGCTTACTGCTACCGTAGGTTCTGTTGGACAAGCAGGCGTTCCTGGGCCTACTTTACTTGTTGTGGCAGTGCTGGTGTCAGCTGGAATTCCTATTGAAGGTTTACCTTTGCTTTATGCGCTCGATAGAATTTTTGATATGCTCAGGACGGTTTTAAATATTACCGGTGATGCTGCTTGTGCAGTTATCGTTGATTCTAACATTAAATAATCGGACACCGAACACTAAACACTAAACGCTAAACACCAAACGCTAAACGCTAAACACAAAACACCAAACAAAGTACACTAAACGCCAAATAATTTGTTAAATATTCCAAAATTCAGTCCACATTTACAATCCGTGTTATAGAACATGTATTTTTGAGATATTAATCAAAGTAGAATTCATACATTGCAAATCGTTTTTTTGTAAATAATAATATCAATTTATCTTAGTATTAATCATTTATATTTTAATACAGTATGAAAGTATATCAATCAAATGAAATTAAGAACATCTCAATTTTGGGAAGTTCAGGCTCTGGGAAAACCACTCTTGTAGAAGCAATGCTTTACGAGAGTGGTATTATAAAACGTAGAGGATCAATCGCTTCTCAAAACACAGTATCGGATTATTTTCCGGTTGAGAAGGATTATGGTTACTCTGTTTTTTCTACAATTATTCAAACTGAGTGGAACGATAAAAAGCTCAACTTTATCGATTGCCCTGGGTCTGACGATTTTATCGGTGGTGTGGTAACTTCGCTTAATGTTACCGATACTGCTCTTATTCTACTTAACACACAATACGGTGTGGAAGTAGGAACAAACAATCATTTTCGTTATACCGAAAAGTTTAACAAACCAGTAATTTTCATTGCTAACCAGCTCGATCACGATAAAGCTGATTTTGACCGCACTTTTGAGCAATTGAAAGAAAATTATGGTTCAAAAATCGTAATAATTCAATACCCTGTTACGGTTGGATCTCAATTTAATTCCGTTGTTGATGTATTGAAAATGAAAATGTACCGCTGGAAACCAGAAGGTGGTGTACCCGAAGTTCTTGAAATTCCAGATTCAGAAATTATTAAGGCTCAAGAATTTCATAATATTTTAGTAGAATCGGCTGCCGAACACGATGAAGAACTGATGGAGAAATTTTTCGATCAAGGTTCACTTACCGAAGACGAAATGCGAATGGGTATACGCAAAGGTATGCTAAGCCGTGACATGTATCCACTTTTTTGCGTGAGTGCTGCTAAAGATATGTGCGTACGCCGCATGATGGAATTTGTGGGCAATGTAACTCCTAGTGTTAACGTTACAACGAAACCTTTAACGAAATCTGGTAATGAAATTGCTCCAGATTCTGCCGGACCTGCAAGTATTTATGTTTTTAAGACTAGTGTTGAACCACATATTGGCGAAGTTTCCTATTTCAAAGTAATGAGTGGGAAAATCAAGGAAGGCGATGATTTATATAATGTTTCTCGCAGTGGAAAAGAACGTTTAAGTCAAATTTTTTCAGTAGCAGGGCAAATCAGAACGAAAGTTGAAGAATTGGTTGCAGGTGATATTGGTGCAACTGTAAAACTAAAAGATACCCGCACTGGCAATACGCTGAATGTAAAAGGATGTGAATATGATTTTGAAGAAATTAAATATCCTGAGCCAAAATATCGCCGAGCTATAAAAGCAGTTTCAGAATCGGACGAAGAAAAAATGAGTGAAATTTTGACTCGTATGCACGAAGAAGATCCTACTTGGATAATCGAACAGTCTAAAGAGTTGAAACAAACTATATTGTATGGCCAGGGAGAATTTCACTTACGTACTCTAAAATGGAGGCTCGAGCACAACGATAAAATTGCTATTGAGTTTAAAGAACCAAGGATTCCATATCGCGAAACAATAACAAAAGTGGCTCGTGCCGATTATCGACACAAGAAACAGTCGGGCGGTGCAGGTCAATTTGGTGAGGTACATTTAATTGTTGAGCCATTTTATGAAGGAATGCCGGCTCCCGAAATGTTCCGTTTCAATGGTCAAGAATACAAAATCAGTAACCGTGACAACCAAGAAATTGCTTTAGATTGGGGTGGTAAGTTGGTATTAATCAATAGTATAGTTGGTGGATCTATCGATGCGCGCTTTATTCCTGCCATTATGAAAGGAGTTATTGATAGGATGGAGCAAGGGCCGCTTACTGGTTCGTATGCTCGCGATGTGCGAGTGATAGTTTACGACGGAAAGATGCACCCAGTAGATTCAAATGAAATTTCGTTCCGTTTAGCAGGTCGTAACGCATTTGCAACAGCATTTAAGGAAGCTGGACCTAAACTTCTTGAACCAATTTATGATGTGGTAGTTCAAGTTCCATCGGATAGGTTGGGCGATGTAATGAGCGACTTGCAAGGAAGACGTGCCATTATTATGGGAATGGAAAGCGAAAAAGGTTACGAAAAACTTTCTGCAAAAATTCCGCTGAAAGAAATAGGAAGCTATTCGACAACTTTAAGCTCGTTGACTGGGGGTAGAGCATCGTTCAGCATGAAGTTTGCAAGCTACGAACTCGTTCCAACAGATATTCAAGATAAATTGTTGAAAGAATACGAAGCTTCGAAGAAGGAAGAAGAGTAACTTAATTGAGAGTTAAAATATATTCATTAAATAAAAGCAGATTTTTCCTTTACCGGAGAATCTGCTTTTTTCGTTGGCTGTCAATTATAAATTTTCTACTATCATAATTGAAGTAATTTGCTTGTCAATCAGATTTAATCCTTTCCAAATTAAAAGATTGGGTTTGTGGTTCAATTCAATATGTTCGGGTCTGTTGAGAATTTGTAAAGCTAGAATACAACAGGCATTCAGAAATTCAAAAATATTAAAATCTACAAATAACTTGTAGTGCATATTTATCAGTTGATTGATTGTTGCAGTATCTGATGTCCCAAAATCAATAAGAAGTGGTTTTTTCGTATCAAGTTTAATATAAATTGTTTCTGAAAAATCAAAATAATTATAGTTTGATTTAACCTTATTCAATTCAATATCTGATAATTCTGCTTTAAGTGAAACTATTCCATTTGTAATAATTCCGTCATAAAAGAGCGTATGATGAGTTTCCGATTGTTGTGTTTGTAAGTCGATAATCTGAGTTAAAACTCCATTTTCATCTTGTTCCAATACACTGTTTCGTAGAACTTTGGAAGGCGAACAGAAAATCAATTGACTACTTACTCTTCTCATTTTACGGAGCCATCAGCTGGATTTTATCCTTTGGCTTGACAGCTTCTATTGGTTTTATTCCTTCTAAAAGTTTAATCGCCGTGGTGTCAGTGTGTTTTACTTTATGAATAACTTTTACAATACTATCTTGTGCCAATTGGTCGTAATGTCTGATTAGCTTAATACTATCTATTTTTGCCAAAATCTTACCTTTACGGGAATTGTTTTTCAGCATTAATCCTGTAATGGAAACGATAGAATCTTGATATCGTGCTGCAAATTTGAGTTTGTATCTACGCAACAAACTGTCAGGATACACTTTGGCAACGATGCTGTCAGATGCACGGTTGACATAATTGACCCGCATTACTATCGAATTGTTTACAATACTATCAGGTGCTGAAACTCGCATAATAAAACTCAATGTATAAATATCAGCCCATTGAAGTTGTTGATTGTCAATTCTATATTCAATCAAAGTTTTAGATGAATCTTTGTTTACAATGTATTTCTTCTCTCCGTTCCAAATATCCATTTCCTGATTCCGTAATGCTACAGAATCAATCGG
>JBBRHJ010000140.1:0-9487 GCA_038222885.1 Bacteroidales bacterium
GAAAACAATGTTTTTTGTTTCAAATTAATACTAATTAGCTGTAAAGTAAATCAAACACATATACATGCCACATACATCGCAACGGGGACAGGCTATGCCTGAGTCACCCATTCGTAAATTAGTTCCACTATCTGACAAAGCAAAAGCACGTGGTATCAAAGTATACCATTTGAATATTGGACAACCTGACCTGAAAACTCCGCAAGTGGCACTAGACGCTATTAGGAATATTAGTCGTGAAGTGCTTGAATATAGCCCAAGTGATGGTATTAGAAGCCTAAAGACCAAGTTAGCAGCTTATTATCATACATTTAATATTGATGTTACCGAAGAAGATATTATAATCACAACTGGTGGTTCTGAGGCTGTTAATTTTGCATTTATGAGTTGTCTTGATCCGGGTGACGAAATCATTGTTCCCGAACCTGCTTATGCCAACTATACTGCTTTTGCTATTGCTGCAGGTGCTGTTATTCGACCTGTCGTTTCATCCATCGAGGAAGGATTTGCATTACCTGACATACATAAATTTGAAGAATTAATTACGCCTAAAACCAAGGGTATTTTAATCTGTAATCCCAACAATCCCACTGGATATTTGTATACTCGTTCCGAAATGAATAAAATTCGGGATTTGGTGAAAAAATACGATTTATACTTGTTTTCGGATGAGGTCTATCGTGAATTTTGCTATACTGGAGCTCCTTATATTTCAGCTTTTCATTTAGATGGAATTGAAGAAAATGTTGTTTTAATTGATTCAGTTTCGAAGCGTTATAGCATGACTGGCGTCCGAATCGGTGCAATTGTAACTAAGAACAAGGAGGTTCGCAAAAACGTAATAAAGTTTTGTCAGGCCAGATTAAGCCCGCCTTTGTTGGGACAAATTGCCTCTGAAGCTGCTATGGATACTCCTGCTGAATATATGCTCGAAATGTATAACGAATATTTAGAAAGACGGAAGTTCCTTATTGATGGTCTAAATAGAATTCCTGGCGTATATTCACCTATTCCTATGGGAGCATTTTATACCGTTGCCCGATTACCAGTCGACGATGCTGACCGCTTCTGTGCTTGGCTTTTGTCCGACTTTGAACATGAAGGAAAAACTGTTATGATGGCTCCTGCATCAGGCTTTTATACTATTGACGGATTAGGGAAAGATGAAGTTCGTATAGCTTATGTGCTCGATAAAGAAGATTTGAAGCAAGCTATGATCGTTTTACAGAAAGCCTTAGAGGTATATCCGGGGAGGAAGTAGAGAGGAAGATTAGGCTAAGGCATAGGCAAAGGCAAAGGCAAAAAAGGGATAAGAAATAGAACGATAAAGCTGAACTCTAAACTTAGGCTAAGGCAAAGGCAAAAAAAAAGGAATAAGAAATAGAACACTAACGCAGAACTCAAAACAACATCTCAAACCTTTCAAATTCCAATTTCAAACTCTTAAATCAACACCAAACACCAAACACTAAACACCAAACGCCAAAAGCTAAACACCAAACACTAAACGCTAAACACTAAACACTAAACACCAAACTATTCACGAAATTTCAAATCTCAAATCCCAAACTCTTCAATTAAATAAAAAAAATTGTCATTCGAATATTATATAGCAAAACGAATTCATTTTCAGCAGGGTAGAAAGAATATTTCTCGTCCTGCTGTGCGTATTGCAACCATCGCTATTGCTTTGGGATTGGCTGTGATGATAATTGCTTTGTCGGTCGTTTTGGGGTTCAAACAGCAGATTCGTAATAAGACCATAGGTTTTGGCGGACATATTCAAGTTACTAATTACGAGAGCAACAATACTTTTGAAATGAATCCAATCACAGTGGATTCTTCATTTCTCAGGAAATTAAGTTCTATCGAAGGTGTTAAACATATAGAATCATTTGCTACTAAGCCTGGTATAATTAAAAATGAAGCTGATTTTCAAGGTATTGTTTTGAAAGGAATTGGCAGCGATTTTGAATGGGATTTTTTCAAATCGAATCTTGTAGAAGGTGATATTCTCCATATTTCAAAGGACTCATTACAAAACAATGTAATAATATCTAAATCCTTAGCTCAATTACTTGGATTGAAATTAGGAGATAGCTTTTTTACTTATTTTATTCAGAATCAAGTAAGAGCCCGAAAATTCAAGATTAATGGAATTTACTCTACCAATTTTATCGAGTACGATAAATTATTCATTATATCGGATATTCGGCATGTTCAACAATT
Organism: Bacteroidales bacterium; assembly: GCA_038222885.1. GTDB lineage: Bacteria > Bacteroidota > Bacteroidia > Bacteroidales > Paludibacteraceae > Paludibacter. The sequence goes on from JBBRHJ010000140.1 coordinate 2,230, forward strand.
AAATGGTTGGTCAGAATCACAATGTAGTGGTTTGGAGTTGTTTATAAATGATTTCGATCAGCTTGATTTAATTTCAGATGCTGTATATGATGTAGTTGCTGTGCAGAAATTAGATGATAAACCTCTTTATTATTCTCAAAGTATCAAACAGATTAATCCTCAAATTTTTGGATGGTTGGATTTATTGGATTTGAATGTTTGGGTTATACTTTTCTTGATGCTAGCAGTGGCCGGTTTTAATATGATTTCTGGGTTATTGATTCTTATTCTCGAACGAACAAGCATGATAGGAATTTTAAAGTCATTGGGTGCAACTAACTGGTCTATTCGCAAGATTTTCTTGTATCACTCAATTTTCCTAATTGGTAAAGGAATGTTTTGGGGGAATGTTATCGGACTGTCATTCTGTGCATTACAATATTTTACAGGTATTGTACCTTTAGATGCTGAAGCATATTACGTATCTACTGTCCCGATTATCTTCAATTGGACTTATATTATAATATTAAATATAGGAACAGCTCTAGCTTCTATTTTAATGATGATAGGACCATCGTATTTGATTACTAAGATTCTACCCGCTAAAATTATTCGATACGAGTAAATAAATGGAATTTACAATTTAAGTATTTACAATTTACAATTTTAAAAGTAAACTGTAATTAGTTGATAAATAATATAATATGCAAATATGATTAGAGTGCCAATATAGTAATTTGATAATATGACAGTATGTTTGTTATCAATCATTAATTCCAAACTTTCCAAATTCCAACCTCATTCGAAATACAAATGGAGTGCTTTATATACCACCATTGCGGGACTCTTCAAGAAACACAAAACCATAAACGCTGAACTCTGAACGAAAAATAGAATTATTACAGTTTTTTGTGTAAGTTTGCATGTCGGTGGAGCGTTAGTCTTCTTATTTACTTTCATCAAAAATCATTTCACACAAAAAGAACATTCTATGAAAAATATACTCCGAATTGCTTTTTTCCTCATTTTATTTTCCTCATGTACAAATGATAAGGATCCAGAAATTATTCCAGATCCCAAGGATAGCATTTCTACTGACACTATACAGTATTATGGTGTCAATTATGTATATGATATAAAGGGTTTTCCCGTTATTAACCTAACAATAAGTACTAAACAGTGGAATCGATTGCTTAGTAATTATGATATGAATCCCAATAACGAGGAGTATGTTGCTGGTGACTTTTCTTTTACAAAAGACGATAAGTTAGCAAAATTCGATAGTATAGGAATCAGGATTCGTGGAAATACAAGCAGACGTAGACCAGAAGGAGTTACAGGTGAAGTTCATAATTCACTAAACCCTGATTGGCATCATGCAAGTTTTAGCATCAAACTCAACAAGTTTGTAAAAGGTCAGAAAATGCAAGGAGTTGAAAAAATGAATCTGAAATGGTTCAAAGATGATGAAATGTATGTGCGTGAATTATATTGTTACGATCTTTTTGAAAGATTTGGGGTTTGGACAGCGCCTCAATCGAGTTATTGCAGATTGAATATTAAAATTAGAGAGGATTCAAAGCAAGTCTATTATGGTGTATATCAGTTGTTAGAACCGGTAGATGAGGAATATTTAAATAATAGAACTACAAAATTTGCGGATACCAAAGGTAATCTCTGGAAAGCTAATTATGGTGCAGATCTTGTGAATACTGATAGAGGTAGAATGGGACTTGAAAATGTTACTTTAACAACTACTTATACCCCAGTTTACGATTTGAAAACCAATGATAAAAATCTTGAAGCAGCCAAAGATCAATTGCTGGAGTTTATGACCAGCTTTAAAAATAAAAATGGTGCTGAGTTTCAACAGTGGTTAATTACACGCATGGATGTTGAATTGTTTTTGAAAACCTATGCAGTAAATGTTATTTGTGGTATGTGGGATGATTATTGGAAAAATTCTAATAATTTCTATTTCTATTTTGATTCGGCAGGTAAGTTTTATTTTATACCCTACGATTATGATAATACACTGGGTACTTCTTTACTAATGAAGGATAGCGGACGACAGGATTTATTGAATTGGGGAAATAAAAATAATAATTTGGTGAAGAAGATTATCGATATTCCTGAATACCAAACACTTTACAAGTCCTATATAAAAATGCTGACCGACCCTAAGAATAAACTATTTCATGTTGATGCCAGTAAGGAAAGAATTCTGAATTGGCACAAAATGATTCAGAACCATATCACTAACGATACTGGTGAAGACATGGAGTTGAAAGATGTTCCAGCATCGTGGGGCAATTGCGAATTTTATCGTTTACTCGATAGTAATAATAATTTTTTCGTAATTAGGGCGGCTAATATTCCTCTTTGATTTTTGAAATAGTTCCTATCTTGTTCATTATCAAAGCATATTTTCTTAATTTCTGAATTGTTTTCTTCAATATGATTTTTCGCAACAAAGCCAATATTGTTTTTCTCTGTTTAGTTGTAGGAATTATTTTACTTTCCTTTTTTGTGAGGTTTAGGGTAGATCTAAGTTCTGATAAGCGTTTTAGTTTATCTGAGCAAACCAAAACATTACTCCAGCAAAATAAACAGCCGATTCAGGTAACTATCTATCTCGATGGGGAACTAAATCCTGGTTTCTTACGACTGAAAAATGCAACAGAGGATATTTTAAATGAAATGTCGGCATATTCTCATTCAAAGATTGAAGTCAGTTTTATCAATCCATCAAAAGCCGAAAATACGCAGGATCGTGAAAAGAAATATTCAGAACTGGCAAGTCTCGGACTTCAACCTACTGCAATTTACGAAAGAGACGGTGAGGGAAATCCTATTCGTAAAATTGTTTTTCCATGGTTGCAATTAAAATATAGCAATAAAACAGAAACAATTTCGCTCCTCAAAAATATTCGTGGAAACTCAGGGGAGGATAATCTTAATATTTCTATAGAAAATTTTGAATTTGAATTGACAAATGGGTTGAGAAAGCTCATGAATAGTGATATTCGGAAAATCGCTTTTATCGAAGGACACGGAGAACTTAACGAAGCTGAAACCTATGATATAAGTAAAACATTGAGCAATTATTTTCAAGTAGACCGTGGAATTTTGGGCGCTGATGCTACCATACTTAACGAGTATAAAGTGATTATCGTAGCTAAACCCACACAAGCTTTCAGCGAATCGGACAAATATATTATAGATCAGTACATTATGAACGGGGGCAGGGTGCTTTGGTTAATTGATGGTGTGCGGATTGCCAAAGATAACTTATCGACATCGGGTTTGTCCCCAGCTTTGGCTCTCGATTTGAATCTCGATGATTTGTTTTTCAAATATGGAGTGCGCATAAACCCTGTTCTTTTGCAAGATGTACAATGTGCAACTATGCCTATGAATGTTGCTAAGAACGATGAAGAACCTCATTTTGAACCCATGCCTTGGTTTTATGCTCCTTTGCTTATGGTCTCAAACCAACATGCTATCACAAAGAATATTAGCGAAGTGAAAGCTGATTTTTCATCTACTCTTGATTTGATCAATAAGAACCCACAAACAACTATAACTCAGCTTTTGGTTAGTTCCGATAACAGTCATATTGTTGCAACTCCTACTACGATTGATTTAAGTAGCCAACCTAACCCCAAAGATAAGAACTATTTCAATGTTGGATATTTGAATGTGTCGGTACTGTCCGAAGGACTTTTTAGCTCGAATTTTGAAAATAGAATAATGCCTAAGGAAATCAAAAATTCATTTCCTTTTTTGGCAAAAAGCATTTCTACTCGTCAAATTTTTGTGTCTGATGGTGATATTATCCGCAACGAGACCAGCGGAATTGCGAGCGACAGCACTACTTTATCCTTAGGCTTTGACCGATTTATGAATCAACAGTTTGGAAATAAAGAATTTATCAAACATGCGGTTTTATATTTAGCAGGCGAAGAAAACTGGCTCAATTTGCGAACAAAAACTGTGAAACTTAGGTTGCTGAACAAAACTTTAACTAATGAGAACCAGTTAGTAATTCAAATTTTGATGATTATCTTGCCCATTTTCCTTTTGTCATTGTTTGGAGTTTTTTACCAATGGAAGCGGAAAAGAAAATATAGCAAGTGAGGACTTATTTCTAAATTGTAAATTGCTAAATTGTAAATCTTTTCTATTTTATCGATAAATTCCTGAATTCAATAGGTTTACTTTCTCCTTGAAATCCAATATATCCTTTTTTGACGGTAAGTCCGGTAACTTTGTTTTGTAACTCACCATTGATATACACTGTTAAAGTACCATTTTTACTGATTACTTTCATTGAATTCCATTCTCCCAGGGGCTTTTCATTCGATTTTTTCATTTTGGGAACCGTTGTAGTAACCGTATCGGTACATTCTTTCGCCCAAAGTCCATTCATACAAATAACATCTCCGGCAGCATTTGCTTTTTGTTGCACTTGATAGCATACAGGCCATACTGCATCTGGTTTCTGAATATGAAGTAGTACACCGCTATTGGCCAACACCTTTGTCCAGCGCCATTCTACGTCCAATTTGTAATTCTTGAAACAGTCCTTGGTCCGTAAATATCCAACCGTAGAATCTTTGATACTCAATACGCCCTGATTCATTTTGAATAATTGAGTTGGGTCTTGTGAGCTATTTTTCAGCACATACTCCCAATTTTTAGCATGTGCTGCATCAAATTTATAGTTAGTTTTTCCAGAGAGTACGATTGTACTTAACATGCAAATACAAATTATTGGAAGAGTTCTAAATGTCATAATGTTGGTTATTAACTGAATATAGGTTTTCTGAAATTTTGTATTGACAAAAGTACAAAAAAAACATAAAATAGCAGCTGATTGTAAAATAATATCAACTTATGAGCTATTCAATTCTCTAAATGGTCAATTAAAGTATTAGCCCAAAGTTTTTGTTTGTGTTAATCATAAAAATAATATTAAGTTATATATCATAAATCATCAATTTTTTAAAAAAGCATCTATCTTTGTCGGAAAATTACTAAAACCTAATAATTTATGATAGTCGAAGGATTGCTCTTTAAAATGTTGTACTGGTATATTAGTAGCGTTGATAAAAAAAGAGAAGTGGTATTTATGAATTATGGTTACCATGACAGTAAAGAAAAAATCGAGTTACATTCCGAAGACGAAGTCAACCGATATTCAATACAACTTTACCATCGATTGGCTAAAATGACCGATATTAAAGATAAGAATATAATTGAAGTAGGTTCAGGTAGGGGTGGCGGGCTCGCCTATATCTCAAAAATGTTTAAACCTGCCACTGCTATTGGAATTGATTTGAACTCAAAGGCTGTTGAATTCTCAAATGCTAATCATAATTGTAAAGGATTGTCTTATCAACAAGGAGATGCTCAAAAAATCAACCTGCAAGACAGTAGTGTTGATGTCGTTTTCAATGTTGAATCATCACATAGATATCCTAAAATGGACTTGTTCCTAAATGAAGTATATAGGGTATTAAAGCCAGGAGGACAATTTTTATATACTGATTTTCGAAATAAGGAAGATATGGAAGCTTTAACTATGTTGTTATCGAAATATGCTTTTGTGAAATTTGATGAGCAATTGATTAACGAACAGGTAAATTTGGCGCTGGAACTTGATTCAAAACGTCGAATGGCATTGGTTCAACGGTTAGCTCCTCCATTTATAAAGAGATATATTCATGATTTTGCTGGGAGTGTGGGCTCACCTACTTTTAACAATATCAAGAAAGGTAATATGGTCTATTTTGTTCTTTGTTTTCAAAAACCAATCTAAGTTTTTAGCTATTTTTAGATCAATAATGTTGATGTCTATCTCCAATGGCATCGGAATGTCCATTCTCTTCTCGATTTATTCAAGAAAGGGATAGTCTTCTCTTCATCTGATCCAAATATCTCTCGCAAAATTTCATTAGCAGAGAAAGCTGGTGAGCTAAAAAAAATAGCTCAGAAGTCTAACAATCCATTGAATCGCCGAATTTTAATCATTTGTTTTCAATCTCAATTCTTGTGTTCCCAAGATTTTCAATTCTAACAAAACGTATTACAATCCTTCCTGGCACAGGCAAGTCCAAAGAATACAGAAGTTTGGATTGCAAAAATACAACCAACCAAGCATCAATAGCTGTTCAATCAATAATATATCAGTGAGGGTGGGAAAGTATTAGCTATTTTTTATTAGTATATATTGGCTTTATGTTTTCAGTTTCTATTAAATAGCTTTTAAGTTCTTCGATTTCCTGTTCCAATTCAATTTTCGATTTACGGGCTGGTCCCCAGCTGATAAAGGGAGCTAGCACAGTCATTCCAACAAAATAGAACATACCGTGATGTATGGGAAAGAGTATGTTATTTATATCACCGTTGGTACCGTTTTGCGAATAGCTTTGTTCGGGTCCACCAGTGGTCATGATTATAAAAGCTGTTTTATCTTTGAAAATCCCATTTTCATATACTCCTTTGCCGTTACCATAAACAAATCCCATGGCAAAAACCCTATCAACCCAACCTTTAAGTATGGCGGGTAATCCAAACCACCACAATGGGAAGTTAAGGATAAGAGTATCGCACCACTCCAATTTATCCATTTCAGTTTGCAAACTGTCATCAAATTGTTTGTTTTCAAACGCAAATAGCTGTTCGGTTTGGTACTTGAAATAATCGGGGTTTAGAACCGACTTAAAATCACTTCTATCGCCAACTGGATTGAAGTTTAGTGCGTATAAATCACTTTCTTTGACTTCGCATCCTTGCTCCAAATAAAATTCTTTTGCACTATTTCCTAAGCTGGCACAAAATGAACTTGGTTCGGGATGTGCACTTACGATCAATACTTTTTTCATCTTTATATTTTTTTTATTCTAACAAATGAAAATAGCTAATTGTTGCTCCATAATTCAAATCAAATTCTATTTTTTTTGCTTTTAGATTACTGTTGTTATTGTGATGAATAAAACCATCGACTTTGGAAGCTAGTACAGCAACATTCGCGTAGTACGCCCGTTACGGAGTGTTAAACTCCCTTGCCTCTTAGCAATGTAGTCTTAAATTACACAAACTAATGTGGGTGCTCGTCGCTGTGATTTGCTTACAATCCCACCCTCATGAATTCTTTGGATTTGCAATCTAATTTACAATAAATCAGAGTTTTGTATAGTATAATGGAGTTTAAAACAAGTAACTCCGAAAACAGAGTTACTGACTGCTGGTTTCCTTCGTCGATAGCAGAGCA
>JBBRHJ010000141.1:0-9472 GCA_038222885.1 Bacteroidales bacterium
TTTGGATAGCGTAATGAATTTAAACGAGTCGATGGATTTTGATATTCTTCAAGTACATTTTGTGGCGTTAAATTCTGAAATAATCCATTATTCATATAAGCTACATTAAGTGCACTCATAGTAGCATAAGAACTTATATGCTTTGGAAGTTTTGTGGGGATTTGGATGCCTGCATTAGCCGAAAAATTCAATTTTGGCTTGCCTATTGTACCTCTTTTGGTAGTAACAATGATAACACCATTGGCTCCTTTAGCACCAAAAACTGCCGTAGCAGAAGCATCTTTAAGTACAGAAATCGTATTTATTTCATTGGGATCTAAGTTCGTAAAATCGCGTTCGACGCCATCGACCAGCACCAATGGTTTTGAACCATTCCAACTGGATAAACCACGTATTATAATTTCTGAATCATTTGAACCCGGCTGTCCCGTTTGCTGAATAGTGAGGACGCCCGAAAGTTTCCCTGCAATAGCATTCGTAACATTTCCTGTACCCGAAGTAATTAAGGCTTCCGAACTAACCTGCGAAATAGCACCAACAATACTTTCCTTTTTTTGCATTCCATAACCAACGACTACCACTTCGCCGATACCAATACTGGCATCTTTTAATGTAACTCTATAATTTGTTTGACTGCCCAACGCTACTTCTTCGGTAGCATAACCAATATACGATACTGTCAATGATTTTGAATCCTCGGGCAATTCAATACTAAATAAACCATCAGTATTTGAAATTGTACCCAAAGATGAACCTGCAACCATTACTGTTGCTCCAATAATTGATTCTCCTTTCTCATCTGCAATTTTACCAGTTACCCGTTTCTTCTTCTGCTCAGTACTTTTTTTTGGACCAGAAATGAGTTCGGGTTTTAATGGTTCTTTTTTTTTGTAAATAAAAACCTGATTACCATCTATTTTGTAGATAATATCTGTTCCTTTAAACAATTGATTCAGTAAATTTTGAATGGTTTCATTTTTTACTGAAATGCTTTTTCTCACATTTGTTGCAACTAAATCGGCGTTGTATATGAAAAGGAAATTTGAATTCTTCTCAATTGAACTGAATATATCTTTCAAAGTAGAATTTTCAATCTTAAGAGTAAGTCTTTTCTGGTCTTCTATTGTATTCGCTTGTGCTGTAAAGACAGCTATAAATAGAAGAATGCTAAGTAATTTGGTCTTTTTTAAAATAATATTCAAATACTTTTCAAGAAAAGAAAATTTGAATTGTGGATTGTTTTCCATAAGCTTATATTGATGATTTTAAAATAGTGTTTTTATTATTAAATCAATTGTAATTTTGTTCTGTTGTTAACTATAATATTTTCATGAAATATCAATCGTCATAAAATTCATATTTAAGTCCAACCTTTCTATATTTGGTTTTGGATATAAATGATATGCCATCTAAAACTTTCTCGATATTATCTTTTAAGTCCAATTTCCCATATACATATTCCACATCAGTATCCACTTCGAGGTTAATATCAACATTATAGTAGCGTGAAACTCTTTTCAATAAGTGTAAAATATCTTCATTGTTAAATATCAAATACCCATCAATCCAAGAAGTATACATATTAGTATCTTCTATTTTAGATAGTTGTATATTAGATTCTCCCTGAACTATGGTGGCCTTTTCGTTAGGTGCTAAAAATATCTCTTTATTTTCACTACTAAGATTAGATTTCATACTCACTTTTCCTTCAACTAAAACCACATTGTGTGAATTATCGTTTTTGTAGGCTTGAATATTGAATTTAGTTCCGTAAACTCTCATTTTGAAACCATCCGTTTGTACATAAAACGGTTTTTCTTTATTGTGCGAAACATCAAAATATGCTTCACCCTCCAATATTACCTCACGCGTTTTAGCTCCAAATACAGGTGGAAAAGTAAGCGTTGAACCAGAATTTAACCAAACCTTTGTTCCATCAGAAAGTGTGAGCACCGAACGTTTTCCATAAGGCACTATCATTTTGTTTACACCTTCGACTGGTTGAGCAGCTCCCGACGAATCATTGACCATTACCGCAGATCCATCTGCTGAATATTTCACTGTGGACTGCTGAGTACTAATAGAGATATTCTTACCATTAGCTAACATCAGAATAACTTCGTTTGTAGGATTAGTAAGCTCTGAAAGGACAGGTTCTTCATTTTTATTGTTGAGCACATTAAAGAAATACAGTGAGGTGCCGAACAATAAGAAAAACACTGCTGCATACTTTACAACAGTTAATAGGTAAGAGCTTTTTTTCTTTTTTACAATCTGTTGCCACAACTCTTTTTTTCTTTCTTTAGTCTGTGTAAACTTGTTAGTGTGCAAAGCTTTAAGCATCTCCGCAGCTAAGTTTATTTCATATTCTTTTTCTGGAATATCTTTAATTAACAACGCTATCTGCTTATCGGCATCGGGCTGTCTGATTATGTTTCTAAAGTTTTCGTCAGAAACAAAATCTTCAATTTTAAACGATTTGTAATAATTAAAATTCATATAGTTGGTTTATACTACATTGAGAAATAAATAAGGAAATTTGGACAACCAAAAAATTATATTTTCTAAAAAAAATTACATTTTCAATGACCAGCTGATTTTCTTTTAATATCTGAAGCTTGTTCAGTAGTAGAACCCCAATTATGTGCCTTGTTAAGAGCATTTTCAGCTTTTAACTTGAGTGTTTTTATGGAGCGATAGATTGATTTATAACAAGATTCGACTGAGATTTGAAGTATTGTTGAGATTTCCTCGTATGAAATTTCTCTTTCGAAGCGGAGATACAGAATTTCCTTTTGCTTATCGGTTAAGTCGTTAACACAGTTAGCTATTACCGAGTGAAGAAACTCCTGTTCCTCCTTTTCATTTACATCTGAATTTGGGCTACTCAAATAATCGAAGAAGCCATCAGACAACTGTTCAGTAGATACATTTTTCTTTTGCTTATTCAGGTCAAGAAACAGTTGGCGACGAAATGCACAAATAAGATAACCAGGAATGTTTTTAACTACTCCAATGCTTTTCCTGTATTTTATAATATTTATAAACATATCTTGGATAGCATCTTCAATTATATGGATATTATTAGTGAATTTATGTCCATAATCGAAAAGCAAATCGTAATTTTCGGCATAAACTACAGATAAGGCTTCTTCCTTTCCTTCCTGAATAAATTGATTCCAACTATCAACTTGCGTAAATTCTCGTGAGGTTTTCATAAGTGATTTAATTATAGATCTGATAAGTAGCTCTATATGTACTATTAATAAGGTAAATGTGATTGAATAGAAATCTGATTCTAATTTTGGCTTGAATTTTCAGCTGCCCAATATTGATAAAGGCGAATATACTTATTGCTAAAAAATCATATATAGTAAGTATGATTTTATAAATAAGTACTCAAAAAATGTGAAAAATTATTGACAAAAACACTTTCAAGATTTATAAAAGCAGAATATCACATCTCTGTATAGGCGAATACAGAGACGTGATTTATTAAACTGCTTTTTTATAAAAAATATTACAGGATTATTTTTTGTGTCAAATCACCATCTTCAGCTATCAATCGAACAAACATGATTCCTTTCAAATCGGAAGCACTAATCGTATTCAATTGATTCTTTACAGTATATTCTTTCATTAGCTTTCCAGCTACACTAATAATTTGAACCAATACAGAACTATCAGTAGTTTTATTTATGATAATACTGTTGCCATTTACATACACTTTTGCGTTTAAACTGCCTGCTGATGAGACAGCACTCGCATTATCAAACAATAAGTTAGCATTGGTTGTAGTGTAATTAGAAACCCATTTGTTTGGAGCGTTTACTGTAGCAAAACTACCAGTGAGTGCAGTAGAAACAAATAATGGAATGAGATCTTGATTCTCAGGAGTGTACGATCCACCTATCGACATTGTAAGCGTAGAAGCATTATCTATAGTCATTGCACCTGTTGAAACAATTTGATCAAAATCAGTTCCAGCAGCAGATTTTCCATTTACATTCATGGTGCAATTTCCCGAAAGCAAAAATGTAGGATCAGAAAAAGTAAACATACCAATACCAGTATCACCTCCAGGCGAAAGTGTTCCGGTAGAAGTTGCAAAAGTAGTAGCGTCAAATACACCTCTACCCATTACTTTACCACCACTGTTAGTAAACAGAATTTTATTAGTTGCATCAGTACATTTTGCTGTATTATCGAGCACATTAAAGTCAAATACGCCTCCCACATTGTTATTCACAATACTAATGTCGGTGAGGGAGTTGGAAAGGATTGCCTTATTGACAGTAACAGTTCCAGTATTATTAAAAGTAGAAATTGCTCCACCAAAAAGCATTGATTGATTGGCCAACGTAGACAATGACATTGTACCAGAATTTGTAAGCGTTACGATGGGTGCTGCACTTGTTACTATTGCCGAAGCATCTGTATTGCTTACATTTAAAGTAGCTGAGCTCGAATTTTCAAATTTACAATCTGTAGTGCTAGTTGTTCCATTTATATAAAGTGAACCCAAAGAAAAATTACCATCCATTGTGATAGTTCCTTCATTCATGAGCGAGCATTTTGCTGCAGCATTTGTACCACTCACATAAATACCTGGGCTACTTGCTGTTGCAGGTTCCACCTTGCCATGAAGAGTTATTTTACCTTTGTTGGTCAGATTACAAGTTCCATTATTTGCAATTGAGATTACACCACTGCCATTAACATAACTCGACCACATGGTTAAATTTAAAGTTGGTTGAAAAGTAACATTGGCATTTGTACCGAAATATATTAACCTGCAATTCATAGGTTCACTTTCAGTTCCAAAAACCACTGTGCCATCAAGTGCTGCATTTCCGCCAGTAAACTCAATGAAACGAGTTCCACTTTTAATATTGAAAGTCATAGTACCACCAAAAGTCAATTTCGCAGTACGGTCAGCACTTGTTTGATTAAAACTAATAGCCTTTCCACCACCTGAACTATTTGTACTTCCGATATTATCCAACAGCAATATTCCAGTGTTGATAAAAGCACCATCGGTAGCTGCATTATCGCCAAAAGTAATAAGAGCCACTGTGCTCAACGCTTTGGTTTGTTTTATTGTCAAAGATCCTTTATTCTCAAGAACACCACCGTTTATATTCAAAATTTTCAAAGTGCCATCTGTTGGTTCAATATTTAAAACTCCAGCAGATTCTATTGTTAATTTCCCTGAAACATTTAGTTGTTTAAATTTCATTGCAGATAAATCTGAACTAAGTTTAACTTCAGAACCTTCTGATATAAAAACATTATCGGCTGCAACAGGAGCTTGTGGTGACCAATTTGCATTATCTTCCCAATTGCCATTACCTGTATAGGTAACATTTGCTCCAAATGCAGTAGATGAAAAAACTATTCCGACTGCGATTAAAAAAGACAGTACGGAAAAACGCTTCATTGAAAAGGAAAAAAAATTTGTTTTCATTGTGATTGATTTTTAGATTTTTAAAAACATAAAAGGCTATTACAATTGAAAATTGTAATAAAACCACGGTTATAATAAGCTTTGATTATATAAAAGAAGAATAGTAAAAGAATGTCCTATTAATGAGGTTTAATCAAGAAATAGGACATTCAATTATAATTATAAACTAATTTTTTGAGAGAAGGATCCCTGTTTAGTTAGCAAACGAACAATATAAATACCTTTCAAATTTGATGTGCTTATGGTATTTATCTCGTTAATTAAATAAGCTTCATTTACTGTACGTCCAACTAAATCGGAAAGAATCATTTTTGCATTGCTGTTTGATTCCAGATTTACAATAATGTCTTTTCCATTCGCATAGATTTTGCCATTAAAATTAGTCAATTTATTGATGCCCGCTACATAATTGTACACGATAGTACCAGTTCCATTAAATGTGGCGTTTGTCAAATTATGTTCAGCAGTAGAAATTTTTATAACTCCATCATTATTGACTATCAATGTATTTGCACCTTTAAACACAACAACCATCGGGTCAATATTACTAAGAATAAGTGTAGAATTAGCTGAGTTATTAAAGGTGTTAGTTGTACCTCCATTGCCACCAGCATTAAATGCCCCCTGTGGGAAATTACCATCAAAAGTCATTTGGCCATTATTATTTAAAGTATTCAACGCACCCGCCACTTTTGGAGCATTAAAATAAATTCCGTAACCAGTAGTGGCAGGACCACCATGCACTGTGAATGTACCATTATTCGTAAAACTTGTTCCTGGTAAATTAATATTATTACTTTGGAGATTTATAACGCCATTGTTACTTACAAATCCTGAGTACAGAGTAACATTAGCAGTTGGTGCAAAGGTTAAAGTCCCCCCTAAAAGTATTCTTGCAAAGCGCAAATTTAAATAATTATCAACCGAGCCTAAAGTGACTGTCCCCTCAATTGTCAGCTGTCCACTACCGTCAGTATCAATAAACATACAAGCTGGCTTAACATTTAAATTGATTGTGCCACCCATTTTGAAAGTAGAAACTCTTCCTGGTGATACTTGGGCTAAACTAATCACTCTACCTGTTGTACTTGCATAGTTGCCTATTGTATTATCAAGTGTTAATATGCCTGTGTTTGTAAGCTTGTTATCGAAATCGGCATTATCTGCAAACTGAATAAGTGTGTTGGTAGCAGTTGCAACACTATTTTTTACGGTTAATGTACCATTATTATCAATTTCGGCTCCATTAATACTAAGCATTGGAACACCTGCAACATATACTGTTTGATCAATAATCAATGTACCAGAAGCAGCAATAATTAACTTACCGGAAACTGAGAGACGATTGATTGTTCCAACATTGGTAGATACTGTTACCGTAAAACCAGCTGGAATTGAAACGTCATCGGCAGCTACTGGTAATGCTGACGTTGACCAATTGGCAGCTACATCCCAGCTACCTGCTGCTGGACCGACCCAAACTACTTGTGCCGAAAGCGACACGGAAAATAAACACACTAAAAATGCAATGAATGTAATTTTTGTTCTCATACTATTTTTTTAAAAGGGTTAATAAAAAAACATACTTATTAAGTTAGTATGTTTTCTAAATTCATACAATTATCTTTATTACTATTTGAGAGGAAATACAAATTTTTATGGACAGTACAAAAGATTTATTTTAGAATAAATTTTTCCTTCAATTTAATATCGTGGCTTGAAGTGCCAATTTGAGCTTCATATTCACCTTTTTCGGCATTCCAGCTTTTGGTGATTTCATCAAAATAGGTCAAATCAGTTGCCCTAATTTTGAATTGAACAGTTTTACTCTTTTTAGGAGAAAGCTTTATTTTTTCAAAACCTTTTAGCTCACGAATTGGACGTTCGATAGTCGATTGCTTGTCATGAATATACAATTGAACTGTTTCATAGCCCGCCACTTTGCCCGTATTTGTAATGGTAGCTGAGATTATAAGCTCTTCTTGTGCTGAAAATGAAGGTGCAGAAATGGAGATATTGCTGTACTTAAAATTAGTGTAACTTAAGCCAAATCCAAAAGGGAATTGGGGTTGAATGTTTTTAGACTCAAAGTAACGATAGCCAACAAAAACTCCCTCAACATAATTTACAGAATCTTTGTTTTGTGTTACCGATTGATACATAGGTAATTCATTCAAATCGTGAATCCATGTAAAAGGTAATCGTCCCGAAGGATTTACATTTCCAAAAATAATATTCGCAATTGCAGTTCCACCTTCCATGCCAGGATACCATGCTTCGAGTACTGCTGGCACATTATTTATCCAATCTCCAAGTTTTAATTGACCACCATTAATGAGTGTAACAATGGTTTTAGGAACTATTTTTGCTATATGATTAATCAATTTTACTTGGCTCTCTGGAAAATCAATATTTGTTTTATCCCTTCCTTCCGAATCGAGGTTATGGTCAATTCCACCTACAAAAATCACAGCATCAGCACCCGCTATTTGCTTATCAATCTCAGCCAAAGCGGCAGCATAGCCATCTTCTTGTTGTGGTGTTGCCCATTCAATTCTGCACATTGCATCGCCCGTTTTTTCGGTATATGATAGTTTAAATGAATAGGTTTGTCCCACTTCCATTTGCACAACTGCTATTCCTGTTGCATTTCCTTTTTCGCTATCAATTACGGCTACTGGTGCACCTCCGCGTCCAATTGTATTTAATGTAGCCTTATCATCGGCAGTAATCCTGAACATATATGTACCAGATACAGTGGGTTTTATAGTCCACGTAAAATCAGCATAAAAATTATCGCGAGAGATTGAAGGATCGGGCGATGCCATTTCCCATACAAAATCGACACTCTTTTCAAATCGATTTATGGCAGAATTAGCATTCCCTTTGCTGTAGTATTTTGCTTGAAAACCTTTATTTTTTCCTTGATTGAAAAGGTCGTTTTCAGTTAAAAGTTTAAATCCCGAAACTTTATCGGTAGATATATACTTCACTTCCACATTTTTTCCTGCTGCATTTTTAATACCTTGCAATGCTGTAACTTCGTAAGGTGCTTCTACCCAAGAGCTTCCACCAAGTCCTGCCAAACAAAATCGTTGGTTTGAATTCGGTCCCATGACTACAATTTTCTTAACTTTAGTAATATCTAAAGGCAAAGTATTCTTTTCGTTTTTTAATAAAACAATGCTTTCTTCGGCAATAGACTGTGCCAGTGAATAATGCTTTTTCTTATCTATTTTTATCGTCTTTTTAGCAACAACACTGTCCAACACTCCTACAAAATCATATCCGAATAGGATTCGTCTAATTTTATCATCTATTATGTTCATCGGAATTTTACCTGCTTGAATAGCATTTAAAAGCGGAGTTCCAAATAAAGAGTTTGCATTGTAAGGCATGGAAATATCTAAGCCAGCAAATGCAGCTTTTTCTTCACTTTTAGTCTGACACCAATCGGTTATTACAAAACCCTTAAAACCCCATTCGTCCTTTAATATATCTTGTAATAAAATTTTATTATCGCTTGACATTTCTTCATTCACACCGTTTGCGGCGGTCATTATGGATAATGCTCCTGCATCAGCAGCTGCTTTGAAAGCAGGTAAATATATTTCACGTAAGGTGCGTTCGTCCAACTTAGCTTTATATGATCCTCGATTGAATTCTCTGTTATTGCAAGCAAAATGTTTCACACACGCAATTACTTTTTCGCTTTGAAGTCCTTTTACAAAAGCTGCTGTAATTATAGAATTTAGCACTGGATCTTCCGTAAAATACTCAAAATTACGACCGCAAAGTGGATCACGTACAATATTTACCGATGGTCCCAGCAACACACCTACACCAACAGATTGAGCTTCTTTTCCAATGGCAGCAGCTATCTTCTCAACTAATTCAGGATTAAAACTCGCACCAAAAGCTGTTCCGTTTGGAAATGCAGAATTCCCCACACCTTTTAATCCTCGTGGTCCGTTGGCACATTTCACAGGAGCAATCCCCAAACGA
>JBBRHJ010000142.1:0-9453 GCA_038222885.1 Bacteroidales bacterium
GGGACTTGAACTTAAAATGGATTACAAATTGATTGACCAAACTTCGTGGTCGACCTGGCTCCGGATGAATGCAAACCTGACCCGCTACCGGTTTGCTGACTTTACAGATAACGGGAATGATTATTCGGGAAATAAATTAACCGGCACGCCCGCCTCAATAACCAACTGGATGCTGGAAACCAATCAGGCCAAAGGTTTTTTCCTGAACCTGCACTACCAGACTGTGGGAAAGATGCCAATGCGCGACGACAATTCGCTTTTTACAGATGCCTATCAACTGGCCAATTTGATGGCAGGATACGGGAAAACATATCAAAATCTATCGGTCAACATTTCAGCAGGTATCCAGAATTTACTCGATACGCATTATGCTTCCATGATTCTGATTAACGCCACAGCAATCGGCAACCAGTCGCCACGTTATTATTACCCCGGAATGCCGCGCAACTACAAAACTACGCTGAATTTGAGGTATTTATTTTAACCGGAAAATTTAATTTTTCAACCCGATTTTGTATATTTGGGTTGGTGTACAACTAACCATTTTCACTCTCTCGATGAAGTATACAATTTATGGTACAACTTAGAAAGCTGTTTCACAATGGGAATTACCAAATTGGACTATTCTTTGGATTTGATGAAGAATTGAAAAACAAAGCCAAGGCCATTGGGGCCCGATGGAGCCAAACCCATCGGTGCTGGCTTGTGTTGTACAACAAAAGCAACTACAACCTGATAAAACGCACTTTTGATACTATTGAAATTATTACTGATGAAAACAATGAGCGGCAAACTGAACCTGCTTTAATAAAGCAAGAAATTGTTCACATAGCTGAGACGATCAGCGAAATTCAGCCTACCATAAAGGCGGAACATAAGGGCGAAATCCCTGAAATGTCCGGCAAAATTGTTTTTACAGGAAGTACAGGTAAATACTGGATATTAAAAGTTCCATACAAAGAGGGTCTTACACCTAAATTGATGGACATTAAAGGGGTTTACTGGAATAAAACTCAAAAGGCTTTTTTTGTTCTCAGGCATGTGAATCTCAAACTGAAGGTTGAAGCATTATTGGGCATTGGTGAAATTTTTCCGGCAGCGTATTATAATCTTGAAACGGCAGTTTCCAACCCGAATACTTTTATTGAACTGAACGAACATAAACCGGACAAAAAGTGGATGATACTAAGTTGTCCGCCAGTACCCTATTTGATTGAGCAGGTAAAACGTTGGGAAGGCAGCCGTTACAGCAAGACAAACAGGGCATACCTTTTGACCGCCACCCCCGCCATGCTCGAAAACTTACAAAAATTAGCCGAAGAACTGAATATTTCTATACACAACCATCTGCCTGCTAAATACCTGAGCAAATACCAGGAATTGAACAGAAAAGAATCGCAGTTCAAAAACTTGAGGGAGCGTTTACTGCAACAAGTTCCGGTGATGGCACAAACTTATACCCTGGCCATGCTCGATTACCTGATGGCGCAAAATTACAGCGCCAATACAATACAAAATTACGTGGGGTCATTCAACCTTTTTCTTCGAATTAACTATTACCAAAACCCGGATACTTTATCCGAAATGCAGATTGTAAGGCATCTGGCAGGTATGACCGAGAAAGGACTATCAGCATCGAATCTGAATATGCTGATCAACGCGTTGCTCTATTATTACCGCACGGTACTGAAACGGGACGCTTTTGAAATCAGGATACCACGGCCACGACGGGAACATCATTTGCCAACCGTATTGACAATGGAAGATTGTTTTCGGATATTCAGTTTTGTTGAAAATCCGAAACACAAATTATTATTGCTGATAGGTTATGGCGCCGGATTGCGGCGAAGCGAGATCGTGACATTAAAATGGCAGGACATTTTGTTCGAGGAGCACAAGATTCATGTAAAACAAACCAAAGGAAAAAAAGACCGGATAGTGATGTTGCCCTACTCGATTGTTGTTTTGTTGATGGATTACCGTAAACTTTACCCAAGCGATGAATGGGTTTTCGCCGGGCAATATAAGGGAGAAGCTTTGAGTGGAAGAACGGTGCAACAAGTGATGAAAAACGCCGTTACCAAGGCTGGTCTTGAAAAGAAAGCGACGGTACACACTTTAAGACATTCGTTCGCAACACATTTGCTGGAAAGTGGAACCGACATCCGCTACATACAGCAACTACTGGGGCACAGCAGCATAAAAACCACCATGATTTATACCCACATAACGCCTAAAGCAGCTAAAAAAATTGTTAGTCCGTTGGATAGTTTAATGCAAAGTAACTTTCCACCAAAAAAAATAGAAAAAAGATAGTCAATCGTTTTGATTTATAAACATAACTATCTACTTTTAAAATTTTAAAAACTGAATTTAAAAATGATTGGCAATAGCGGCTTGAAGACAAATTGAGTATAAAAAAGTACTATAAACTTTCCGCTATTTACTAGTTAACTCCAATTGTAACCGCAACTTGAAACGATATCGCGTTTTAGAAAAAAGTGGTTTTTAGTTGTCTGAAAGGGCTTCTGGTTTAAACAGATTCGAGTTATTTTAGAGAGTTTTGTTGTTTGACATAGAATTCACTGACAGACAGCATTTTATTTAATAGCGACATAAATAAAGACAAAAAATATAAATGTTTCAAACGACCGAAAACCGACCCAACATCAGCAAGGTTAAAAATGAGTGAGCAATATGAAAGCGATGAAAAAAATACTACTTTTTCTTTTATTAACTCTAAGTATTGAGTTATTGTTAGCTAATGATAACCATACAATTCATGATGGTAATCACATCGAAAATACTAACAATTATTATATGCCCCCGACTAGTCAAACAAAGAATATTCTAATGTCTTTTATAATTCCAATATTAGGGTCAGCTGCAAGTATTATATCAATACTAGTTGTTTGGTATAACGTAAAAACTCAGATTAAAGCATCTGAGAAAAATATTTTAAAACAATACTACCTACAAAATACGAATCTTCTTATAGAAAATATTTCAAATTTATTACTCGAATTATCTAAACCAGATGATGGTAATATTATAAGAAAAAAATATGTTTCAAATGATCATTTTTTATTAGAGAAGAAGATTGCTTTGCTTTTAGATTCTTCATCGCAAATAGAAGTTGAATTAATAACATGTTTAAGGAAATTTTCAACCGAACAAATAAGTGACAAAAGCTCTTGGCTAGAGGAAATTGAAAATAAATCTCAAAAAGTAATAACAACTAAAATGCTTAAAAATGAATCAAATTAGTCCTTTGTCAGAAATCACTATTCAAGACATATTACTTTACAGTCCCTATGATAACAGATATCGTTTAAAAAATAAATTATCGCTTACCGATTTTCGAGAGTTGAGAATAATTCCTACACTCTATGAGGATGAAAAAGAAAATCTTAAAAGGATTATTGATCCTGAAGGTAATTTTTTTCAATCATTTTATATTCTTTCGGGTTATAGTGGTAATGGAAAAACTACATTCCTAAATTGGTTTAAGGAACAAATTGAACCTGAAAACTTTAAATTCGAAATAATTGATCTAATAGACGAAGGTAGAGGAACTAAAAATGATTTTTCTTTACTGGAAGAATGCATTCGAGAAAAAATAATTCATGAACTTACGAACAAAAAAATTCTTGGCTTAATTGCAAAACATCAAGAAATATTTATGAGATATTTTAGCAGAGAACAGTTAAATTCACTCATAAACGCTTTTCAAGAATTTAACATCGATGAAGTCAGTATTCATTATCTTCTAATTGAATATAGTTTTTCTCAACTCTTAATTCTCTTTTTACTTAATAATATCATTAATTTCCTTGAGGATGAAAGTCTAAAACATTGCAAATCATTTACATTTTGTTTTGACAATCTTGATGAATTGAAATTTGAATATTTAACACCTAGAATGTGGTCTGAAATATTAGATGTGAGTTCAAAGATGACTCGAATTATTCAAGATTTAAATTGGGATTTTAATTTCAGTAAACGAATTGTTTTTGTATTGGTTTTTAGAGAAGCAAATATTGCATGTGGAACAGCACAGTTGGCAGAAAGAATATCCGCAATGAAAACCTATAAGAGATTTATTTACACAAATATTGGAAGAGAAATTATCGAAAGAAGACTTTTAAAGTCAGCGAAATATCTTAATGAGGAAGATATTAGATTAAGGGCTATTTTAAATATTTTACACAAAGAGAAATTTACTGATGAAGTGTTATTACCTTTATTTAATTATGATTATAGAAAATTGTTAGAAGCAACAATTGCAGTTGTTCGACCTGAAACAAGCGGTGGCAAACAATATAGGTTACTATCTTTACTTGAAGAAGAGTATAATTCAATACCTGGTTTATATTCATTCGGGAAAAGAGGAATTTTATTTAATTCATACATAAGGTATTTTGCCATAAACAATTTTCTTAGTAAGCTAGCACCACCTAGAGAAATTAATAAGAACACTAGCCATTGCAATAAAGTAAGGCTTATTCTTACTATTTTCTCAAATCTTTCTTTTCCAAATGGTTTTCCTATTGATAAAAAGGAGTTGGCAGAAATAAAGCCCAATTCATTTTCACTAATTCAGGCTTACAATGCATGTAGTGAAATTGTTACTATTATTGACTTTTTCAAAAAAATCAATACTCTTATTGATTTAAATAAATCAAGTTGGGCTCATCTTATTACAATTTACGGAAAACAACCAGTTAGAGATGGTGAAACATATTGGTTCGATTTTTCATCAGAAGCAGCTTTGTTAAAGAAATTTTTTGATAATGAAGAATTAACGATTGATGAAGATAATTACATTCAAGGAATCTCCATTTCCTTGAACGCATCCGCGTATATATATCTACGACACTTACTCACGCATTTTGAATATATATCCGCATATAAATCGAAAATTAATGGCGATTTGTGGTATTCATATAAACCTTTATTTCAGCTAACTGATATTATTATTGACGAAACTCCCAAATGGGAATTTCAAGTTAAAATGAATAACGTTTTCATGATTGTTGAATCATATTCTTCAAATACAGGCCATTTTTTTGAAAATACTTTCATCAAAAATCTTGGCTACAACAAAGAAGACTACATCTCTAGTAATTACGTTTTTAAAGGTGAAAATAAAGAAAGAAATCATCAAAATGATCTTCCTCGATATGCTTTGTACATGTCCAGACTAATTACAACCCACATTGAGTATATGGAAACTTTTAGACATTATATTACAAATGAAGGCTTTAAAATTATAGAAAGAAAAATAGCAGAATCAAACGTGAGTTTAATGCAAAATTTATATTTAAATTCTGCTGATCGAATTAATGTTTTCATTTTTGATTCGATTGAAAAGTATATAAAGCTTCTTGACAGTATTAAAGATCCATCTATGGTATCAGTTGGTAGAGGACTTCAAAGTTCGTTAGACTCAGCAAGGCAGGATTCCAAAATATGGATTCAAGTTCAAAACCCAGCACGCAATAAGGGAAAAAATATTTGAATCGACACTTTTGTTCCTTGACAAATCGGACTTAATTGTTCGACTGGGACTGAAGTGGCGAAGTGTCTCAGACACTGAACAAAAACGATGAAAAAATTAAGAAAAAAAGAACAACTCGGCGTTAACAGCAAAATACCCGCAAGTCGGGTTTCAGTGCTTCGTTGACAAGAAATTAGTATTTTAGAGTGCAAATCTCGTAGGAAGTTCATCGGGAAACTCCCGCCCTGCGTGTATTTGCGAGACGTTATGTGCAACCTTAAGTCCTGCCATTTGGAAGATTTTACTATGAAAATATTTGAACTATAATTAATAGAAACTGTAAAAAACCGACAACATAAATTTCTGAATGAAACAAGAACCACAAAATAATCCAAGTGTTTTTATTTCATATTCATGGGACGATGAAGTCCATAAAAAATGGGTATTGAATTTAGCAAATCGTTTGAGCGCCGACGGTATTGATGTAATCTTAGACAGGTATTATTTAAAACCAGGTAAAAGTCTCCATCATTTTGTAGAGTCGTCCATTGATTTAGCAAATAGAATAATAATCATTTTTACACCCAATTACAAACTAAAAGCTGATAAGCGAGCTGGTGGTGTTGGTTACGAGTATTCAATAATGAATGCAGAATTGTATGAAAATCAAACAGCAAATGAAAAAGTTATTCCAATCTTAAGGGCTGGAAACGTTAATGAAAGTGTTCCTACTTTCATGCAACAATTTATACTCATCGACATAAGAGAAGATAAGAATTTTGAATCCAGTTATTTAGAATTGATTCGGGAAATTTATAATGAACCTGCCATTACAAAACCTAAACTTGGAGTAAAACCAATCTTTGAAGAACTTAATTCGGAAAAAGTAGAAAAAAAAGAACCAATTAACTTAAGTAATTGGAAATCCACAACGAATTATTCAACTCCCCAATGGACTGATTATGTAAAAATTCCCTTTACAAACTCTTACATTAAACGTATAAGATGTAATGTAATTCCAAATTCTGACTACTATAGGTTTGGTTTCAAGCTATTTAGAAATGGCGGTAAAATATTTGGTGATGGAAGTATTCAATCTTTAGATAATAATTTGGTTATTCATATAGGTAAGAATATTGCTGAAGATGAATTATTTATTACAACTTATCGAAATGGAATACGGCAAAGACCTAATAAATACACTGGCGAAAAGGTATTAAATAAAAAAATATCGATTGAGTTATTAATTGATGAAGAAAATGTCCTTCACTTCTTTCTAAATGATAAAGTTGTTCACAAGGTCATTATTAATAAAGAGATTCGAGAGCAAATATATATGATGGTTTGGGGGGATGAAAATGAATATGAGTTAAGTGTAGAAAACATTGAAATTGAATCTGTAAATGTATAAAATTGGAATTTTTAGCACATTTCCACCAACGCAATGTGGTATCGCCACTTATTCAAGTGACCTTATTCAGAATCTTAAAATTAATTCACCTGAATTAATAATTAAAGAATTCGAATTAACTCATTCACTTGAGAAAGATAATTTTATAAGTTCAGTTATAAGAAATCAAGATCCGATTGACTATTACGAAGCAATTGAATACATTAATACCTCAGACCTAAATTTGATTGATTTACAACATGAATTCAAAATATATGGAGCCCCTGATGGAGAAAATGTTAACATTTTATTGGATAATATAAGAAAGCCAATAGTAACAACATTACACACTGTAAATCCAAATTTATCTAAGAAAAGAGAGCAAATATTTACAAAAATTGTTAAGCGAAGTGAATTATTATTTTTGTTTTCTCATGAAGCCAAAGAATACATTCAGACAAAATTCAAGACTAAATCTTCAAAAATTGTAGTTATTCCGCATGGAACCCCTGAAATAAAATTTCAATTACCAAAACAAAATAACATAAGAAACAAATATTCAAGCGAATTGATATTTGTATCTTCCGGTCATATGCGTGATTCAAAAGGTTACGATATGGCAATAAAAGCTTTGGATATTTTGTGTAAAGAAAATATTGATTTTCATTATTTTATAATTGGTGCAAATCATCCTGAGAATAGAGATGCGGAATTATATCGGAATCAGGTCATTAAAATTGTTGACGATTTAGGACTGCATAATAAAGTAACTTTTATCAAAGATTATTTAACTCTAAATGATTTAGTTGATTATATACAATTAGCAGATGTTTGCCTCCTACCATATACAAGGAAAGAACAAAGTTCTAGTGGAGTTTTGGCATTAATGTTAGCCTGTGGACGACCAATAGTATCGACACCTTTTCAATACGCGATTTCAAATATATCTGATAAATCAGGTGTCATATCGGAAACATTTCACGAAAATGATTTTGCAAATGCTATTAATCTTTTGATTAAAGAAAAACATAACTGGGAGAAAATGATGCGTTACAACTATAATATTGGAAAATCATGGAGTTGGAGAAATGTCGCAAAAAAATATATGCTGAGCTATGATGAAATAGTGGAAAATAACAAATTATTAAACCGATAACTACTTATTAAAAGGCAGAACATAACAAATGTGCTAACTATTTAGACACATCGCAATTAAAATAACATATGATGGATAGTGAACGTTTACAAAATGAGATTATTAAATTTTATAAAGATGCTGCTCGCATTAAGGAATGTTTCCATCATAAAAAAGATGAATGCAAAGGAAAAATTAAGCAAGCTCATAGTATTCAAAAAAACGGAAAGCTCTCCGTTCTTGAATCAGATGTTAATGGTAATATGAGTGTTTATACTTTTGCCAATCCTACTCAATCTTTTACTAACGTAATGGAAGATCTAATCCCAATAGGGAAAAAGGAAGCATCTACTATTTACGGCTTTTGTGACTTCCACGACTCTAAATTATTCTCCAAAATAGAAAACAATATGTTTGACCATTCCGATGAACATTTGTTTTTACATTCATACCGCTCATTTGCTCATTCCTATCATTTAAAAAATGAAGAAATAAAGGCTTGGAATGATGATAAGTACCAACAGATTTTAATATCAACTTATGGAAAGCAAAGGGTTGAAATAAAGAAAAGACAATTTGCTGCATTTAATGAACATTTAGTGACAAGAAAAAAGATTCTTGATGATTCAATAGAAAATGGAGAATTTGATAATCTGAATTATTTTATTTACGAATTTGATGGTATTGTTCCACTTGCTGTATCAAGTTTGACTACCCCAATTGTATCTTTCTTTGGTGAACTAATGAATAATAGTGACTATGAGAACTTAATAGTTTCACAACCTATATTTACTTTGCTCCCAGAAAAAGACCATTCTATTTTAATATTAGCTGCTTTCAACTTTGACACAGCATCAACAAAGTTTATAGACGATATTGGTAGAATGGCCAAATTCAAATTTGAGAAAGCAATTAGTTCGATTATAATTGACAGTTGCCAAAACACAATTATTTCACCCAAGTTCTGGGACAAACTTTCGAGTAAGGAAAAAAGATTAATATTAGATGAATATTCAAATAAATCAATGGTTTATCAATCTGAAAGGAAAGAATTTTGGTCACAATTCAACTTTTTCAAGCAAAAATATTATATAAAATAAAGGCAGCACATAACAGCAAAATACCCGCAAGTCGGGTTTCAGTGCTTCGTGGACAGGAAAGTAATAAATTGAAGTGCAACTCTCGTAGGAAGTTTATCGGGAAACTCCCGCCCTGCGTGTATTTGCGAGACGTTATCGGTAACCCTAAAAGACGACAATAGACAATGGCAACAAGAAAACCAAAACCAGTAGAGCAAGTAAAAACACCGACACTTTTAGTAGTTGGCAAGGACTATTTTAAAGACGTTTTAGCGACACGAATTCAGATAGCTGAAGAAATAGTTGACAGACAAATACAAACACGACCGCAACTTGACGAAGCAAAACA
>JBBRHJ010000143.1:0-9415 GCA_038222885.1 Bacteroidales bacterium
CCTTTTTTACTTAAATATTTAATACGCAACGCTTCAAGCTCCTCAGTATTGGTAGCAACCATCCGATTCACCTCTTCCAACAATTCCTTAATTCTATTTTTCATTGTAAAACTATTTATTTTGAATAGTACAATTAGCAGACAAACAACGACTTAATTATTGAATTGGCTAATTCATACTTTATTAAACGAACTACAAAAGTAATAAATTTTAATCAAAACTCTATACCGCAAAAAAAAATGTAGATATTAGCGTTTTTTTGTCTAAATTTTATCTTATATTTGTCATTCACAAAATTAAAAGATTATGAACTTGTTAAGTATAGTTGATTTTCTCAAAGAGTTGAATGTCAACAATAACCGCGAATGGTTTGCCGAAAACAAAAACCGATACAATGATTTAAAGTCCTATTTTGAGGATGTTTGTAAAGATTTGATACTGAAAATAGCTGAATTCGACAACGACATTAAAAATGTAGAAGTAAAAGATTGCGTTTTTAGAATATATAAAGACGTTCGTTTTTCGCACGATAAAACACCCTATAAAACTCATTTTGGTGTTTACATCGCCTCTGCTGGAGGGCGTAAAAGTCAACGTGGTGGTTATTATTTACACATTGACCCTGCTGGAAGTTTTGTTGCTGTTGGGGTTTGGTTTCCACCGTCAAACATCCTTAAAGCACTTCGTCAGAGCGTATATGACAATATAGAAGAATTAGAGGAAATTATCAACAAGGAGGATTTTAAGAATAATTTCGGAGATTTTTACGAAGAAGATAAGTTAAAGAAAGTTCCAACGGGATTTCCAAAAGATTTTGAACATGCTGAATTACTGAAACTTAAACATTATATGGTAGATTATAAACTTGATAATGAGATATTAGGCTCTGATAATTTTGCAGACAAAATAGCCGAAATTGTAAAAAAAGGCTACCCGCTTAATAAATTCTTGAATTATACTGTAGATGAATTAATTTGAAAATAGGATTATTATAGAAATATTCAAAATATATAAATATGATACTTGATACATTAAAGAATGGCAGTAAATACAATGCGATACATCCACGCATTAAATTTGCATTTGAATACTTGAATGCAGCCGATTTAGCAAATTTAGCCTTGGGAAAAATTGAACTTGAAGGAGCAGATTTAGTAGTGAATGTGGTAGATATTATAGGTAAAACTGTGGATGAAGCTCGGATGGAAACCCACGATAAATTCATCGACATACAGATTCCAATCGGAGCATGCGAAACCATGGGATGGAAAGCCAAGGAAAAACTCACTGAACTGACTTCTGCTTACAATCCCGAAAAAGACATTGCTTTTTATGCCGATAAAGCTAGCAATTTAGTGAAAGTAGAACCTTATGAATTCATTATTTTCTTCCCCGAAGACGGACACCAACCTGGGATAGGCGAAGGAACATACAAAAAGATAATTGTAAAAATCAGAGTCTAAGCATTTACTATTTAACAATTTACAATTTACGATTAAAGAAGTTGAAGAGTATCAGTTAATAAGAATACTATTAATACGACATTATATTATTTTCATTACATAATGTACTTTCTTATTGAGAAGATGTGACCTTGTTTCAAATAAAATCGTTAAGCATTTGAGAATAAAACCTTTCAAACAAATAAAACTAAAACTGTCATTATGAGTACGTTAGCTATTATAAATTCCGATCCTTATCTTGTTCCGTTTAAAGATGCCATTCTCGGAAGATATGAATATTTCAAATTCATAGAAAAAAAGCTTACCGGCGAAAACCAAAGTTTATCTGACTTTGCTTCTGGTTACCTTTATTTTGGACTACATCGCTCTACAGATGGTTGGATTTTCAGAGAATGGGCACCAAATGCCACTGCCATTTTCCTAATTGGTGACTTCAATAATTGGCAACGTCTACCTGAATATCAACTCAAAAAACTACAAAACGGTATCTGGGAAGCTCGTTTACCTGACTATGCAATGGCTCACACCCAACTTTATAAATTGCTTATAGAATGGGAAGGCGGAAGCGGTGAAAGAATTCCAGCTTGGTCGCGACGAGTGGTGCAAGACGAAAATACTAAAATTTTCAGTTCACAAGTTTGGAATCCGTTACAAGAATATAATTTCAAAATAAAAAACTTCAAACCAACTACCGATCCGCTGTTGATTTACGAATGTCATATCGGCATGTCGAGTTCGGAAGAAAAAGTATCCACTTACAATGAATTTCGTAAGAACGTACTTCCACGAGTGGCCGAA
The DNA here is from genome assembly GCA_038222885.1 of Bacteroidales bacterium. Classification (GTDB taxonomy): domain Bacteria; phylum Bacteroidota; class Bacteroidia; order Bacteroidales; family Paludibacteraceae; genus Paludibacter. The sequence continues at coordinate 2,262 of JBBRHJ010000143.1, forward strand.
GCAGGTTACAACTGTATTCAGATTATGGCCATTCAGGAGCATCCATATTACGGCTCATTTGGCTATCACGTTTCCAGCTTTTTTGCTGCATCTTCGCGTTTCGGAACGCCTGAAGAATTGAAAACTCTAATTGACGCAGCACATAAATTAGGAATTTCTGTTATCATGGATATTGTTCATTCCCACGCAGTTAAAAACGAAATGGAAGGTCTTGGACGCTTTGACGGAACTCCATATCAGTATTTTCATGGTGGCTCACGTCGCGAACACCCTGCTTGGGATTCATTGTGTTTTGATTATGCCAAACCTGCTGTTCTTCACTTTTTATTATCGAACTGTAAATTTTGGTTGGAAGAATACAAATTTGATGGCTACCGCTTTGATGGCATTACTTCCATGTTGTATCGCAGTCATGGGTTGGGCGAAGATTTTAATGGCTACGAATCGTATTATAATATGAATCAGGATGGCGATGCTATTTGCTATCTGACTTTGGCCAATAAACTTATACACCAAGTAAATCCAAATGCAATAACCGTGGCCGAAGAAGTGAGTGGAATGCCCGGCTTAGCTACAAAAGTGGACGATGGTGGAATAGGTTTCGACTATCGTATGGCAATGGGAATCCCAGATTTCTGGATAAAGTACATCAAGGAAACCAAAGATGAGGATTGGAAACCGGGCGTAATTCTCTATGAATTAACCAACCGACGTGCCGATGAAAAAACCATTAGCTATGCCGAAAGTCACGACCAAGCTTTAGTTGGCGATAAGACAATCATTTTCAGACTGATAGATGCTGAAATGTATTGGCACATGCAACGAGGGGAAAATACGCTGACAGTTGACAGAGGCATTGCATTACATAAATTAATCAGGTTGATTACTGCCACTACCATCAATGGCGGCTATCTTAATTTTATGGGCAACGAGTTTGGACATCCTGAATGGATCGATTTTCCTAGAGAAGGAAATGGTTGGTCGCATAAATATGCCCGTAGACAATGGAATTTAGTGGACAACGAGAGCTATTTATATCATTCGCTGGGTCAGTTCGATAAAGCAATGATAGAATTGATAAATTCAGTTCCCCATTTCAATCAAATCCCCCTTGAAATGATATGGAACAATGAAGGCGATAAAGTTCTTGCCTATCAACGTGGCTCTTATATATTTGTATTTAATTTCAATGGCGTTAAATCATTTACCGACTACGGTATTTTAGCCGATAAGGGCACTTATACTACGGTTTTAAATTCTGACAATCCAGATTTTGGTGGGTTTAATTTAATAGATGAAAGTCTTGAACATATCACTTCATCAGAACCTCTTGACCCATCAGGAAAAGAATGGTTAAAGCTTTATATTCCAGCAAGAACTGCTTTTATTTTGAAGAAAAAATAGAGTAGAAAAGTCTGGTATATTGAGAAAATTAGTTTTTATAATTGCATTGAATAGCATTTAAACTCCGTTTAAACAAGATTTTAGTATAGTTTAATAATAAATATAGTCTTTATAAGGTTCTCTGTAAATAAATTTCACCCACCACTCAGCAAAGTATTTGTTGTGTGGTGGGTGATATTTGATTTTCTAAAAGCTGTTGTTAAAGCTCCATTTTCGATTACGCTACTACCGTACTACCCAGGTATTGACTTGTTGAAACCAATGTAGGATCAGTTGCCGACTGAAAGTAAAGGTAAAACAAAAGCTTGTCGCCCGTTTCGCTGTAAGGTGCTGGAAGCGTTGCTGTCTTCTCCGAACGAAGATGTTCTAACTCGGAATAGCTTAGCTCGCCATTGCTTACATTGAACGCTACTAAAAACGCATGGTCGGTAATGTTGCCCACTGCATTTTCCACTTTATCGCTCCAGCTAAACTGTATGTTACCATTTGAGCTTGCTGCTGTTGCCCCGCTTACCCTGCTGAGTTTTCCATCACTGATTATCACTTTGGAATAATCAATTTCCAGTTGCTCATCCGTTCCGCTTATGGCATTTGTGAGTGCATGTCGGCAGGCAAAGTTAAACGGCGAAATGTTCTCGGCACTTGCAACTTGTTTCAAACCCGTTTTTATTATAGGATTTAAACCCTGCATAAACTTGGTAACAAGTCCGAATTTTGTTTGTTGTTTTACTTGCCCAACAGTTGCTGCTGAACGACTTCTTTTCGACTTGGCTCTGATAATATCATCGCCGTTTTTGTTGGTGCTACCCACCACGGTGCCAACGGTACCCGAGAATCCTCCCAAAATACCCATATTCAATTTTCCCATCGTTTTAATTTTTTAATGGAGTAAATATTAATAGTAAACCTGCAAACTGACTCTGTCCGAAATTTGTTGATCAAGCAATTTTCTTTCCGAATCGTTGTGCTATCATCGTTGCAATTAATTGATCAGATTAACGGCATTGTTGGTAACACCTGTAGCGCCCTACGCTATTGGTTTTTACAACAATTTTGCCAACGCCTGTTTTTGTCCGCGTTGTCCGTTATTGTCCGTGCCAAACTTTTGGGGATGGTGGTTCTGGGGATGGTGGTGTCCGTATTGTCCGCTATTGTCCGGTGCTACAAATGACATTGGGTCGCCAACAATACATATATTACGGGTCTCCGACCCTCGGTTAGGACATGGTGGGTTTGTTTCTACAAATATAAACGGGTCGCTGACCCTACAAATGTTTCGGGTCTCCGTCTCTCGGATGTGGGCGATGATCTCCGTGGCTACAAATAGCATCGGGTCTCTGAACCATATATTTCGGAATAGCCCAGAGAAATTTGTTGATGCGTCGCCAAAAGCTGTATATTAAGGTTGGAAACCCGAGATATTTGTAGATGTATAATAATGAGATGATTTGTAGGGTCGGAGACACGAAATATCTATTTTTCCATTTCTACATCATGTTACGGGTCTCCGACCCTCGGATGTGGGCGATGGTCTCCGTGGCTACAAATAGCATCGGGTCTCTGACCCATATTTTTCGCAATAGCCCAGAGAAATTTGTTGATGCGTCGCCAAAAGCTGTATATTAGGGTTGGAAACCCGAGATATTTGTAGATGTATAATAATGAGATGATTTGTAGGGTCGGAGACCCGAAATATCTATTTTTCCAATTCTACATCATGTTACGGGTCTCCGTCTCTCGGATGTGGGAGATGATCTCCGTGGCTACAAATAGCATCGGGTCTCTGAACCATATATTTCGGAATAGCCCAGAAAAATTTGTTGATGCGTCGCCACAGGCTGTATTTTAGAGTTGGAAACCCGAGATATTTGTAGATATATAATAACGAAATGATTTTGTAAGGGTCGGAGACCCGAAATAGGGTTTTCAGTCATTCAAAAAACTCAAACACATATTCTTCCTTATATTCTATACCATTGTCTTTTAGCATTTTTAGATACTCTTCTTTGAACGTTTTTTTTCTGTGATGTTCTTCCTGATTCATAATATAATTTGAAACAATCTGCACTTGTGAATGCGAGTGCGAAAATCCACCATACCCTTTTTGCCATTGGAATTTGTACTTGCAAAGTTTATTGTCTCTAATCCATTTGTTGCTGGAGGTTTTAATTTCTTCTACCAGTTCTGGGATTAAATGATTAACATCATAACCAATAAATATATGGATATGGTCTGAAACTGATTTGATAGCCAGCATTTTATGTTTGTGATTTTGCACTATGCCGGTAATGTATTTTTCTAAATCATTTTTCCATTCTTTTTGAATAGATGCAGCCCTATTTTTGGTTGCAAAAACCAAATGTACATGCATTTGTAAAAAAGCGTCAGCCATAATGTTTGATTTAATAATTTACTAATCTATTTTTTTGAATAATTGTTCTGATTTTTGAAATTAATATTTTCCATTTTTTTTCTAAATGACCCTACAAATACTTCGGGTCTTCAACCCCTCAATACCCATTATTTGAATTCGTTTTACAAAAACCACAAACTATCGCTTCCGCTTTCGGTTAAATCTTTGTATTTAAAGTGAGGGAATATCTGTGCCAACATTTCGGGATAGCGGAGGGTTACTGGCATCCATTGCCGTGAAACCGATTTCCAATAGAGCTGACTAAAGCGACAAACTTGCTCAAAGAGCACTACGGTTTCCGCTGGCGAAACAACAATGGAATCGGGCTGCTTTGGCAGAAATTGCTGAATAGTAATTTTTAATGGAAACGGATATCCTTCACGTTCATTAATATCTTCATGACCTGTAAGTAGTTGATTGTTGTAAAGCAAATATTGTGACTGATTCAAAGCAACAAAGCTACCCGATAAGGGCATCAAATGATCACGGCTTAAATCAAAACCAACTAAATCGTCGGAATAGGCTTTGTTGACAGACACAATAATTACCGGAACTGGTAGCCCTAATTCTGATAAAGCTTTTTCGATGGGCTTTAGCTCACGCCAACTTAGCCTTTTGTAAAAATGAATCACAAGTCGCTGCAAACCCTTTTTCTCCGAACAGTAGTTTTTTACTGCCAACGCAATAGACCCAGCCAGTTCAGCAAGTTTCGAATCCTTAAAACAATCGAAACCTTTAAATTTTCCCTCGTTGGTAAACGAAAAAGTACTTCCCAGATATTTATTGTCCAACTCTCTGCTTTTATAGGCACTAATTCCTATCACCAACTCATTATTGGTTTGGGCTTCTAAACACCAGGGTGTACCCCCTAATTTGGCATGGATAGCCACTAATATATTGGGTAAATAGAAATGAAAATTGGAAGCCAAAACAGCTTTTTCAATTTCATCCACTTTTTCTATTAATCTGTTCGTCCCCCATATTTTGTTGGCATCTAGAGTTTGGGATACAATGCCACGAAGTAATAATTGCTCCTTCAGTTGAAAGTAGATGGCTTTGTGGCGACTGTTCTGCGTTGTTTTTGTATGTGGCGATAAGTAAATGGCCACGTAGCGTTTTGAACTGGTTGATAGCAGATTTTTAGATTCAAGTTTAGCCTTTATTTCAGGTATTGGATTGTTTTTATCTTCGAAAACAATACTAAGGTAGTTCTCAGTCGTATATTTCATTTTCAAATAAGCACTTAAACCGCCATTAAACTTAGCTTCATTGCCTTTTAAATAGTTGTTAATGGTTAACGCAAGTGCTTTGTCGGTGCTATGCATAATAAAAAAGAATACCACATGATCGGTAATCAAGGTTTTTGGACCATAAAGTTTCAAGCCATATTTAGGTTCAGCATGTTTAGCAGTTCCAAATTGAACCTCTTTTTTTTCGTTAGTCAACCGTTCGGGCACCACTGTTTTCCAAGCTGTTTCAAGTTTCATAAAACTAGCAATTTCCTTTGCCGTGAGAAATGTAGTCCGAAAATCTACTAACTCCTTCCAGTATTTGCGGTATCGATTGCCCTTTTCAGGTGCCGGACGCTGGATGTTAAGTACCTGCAATAAGCTGAAATTCATACAGGGATACACTTTGTCCATTTCACGACGAGCTGCATCGGGCAAATATTTAATTTGATGTATTTCGTTGTTGTAAAGTACTTTTCCGAAATTTTCGTCCGATATTTCAGAAAATGCGGTGTCGCTTATCGGCTTATTGAGTACCGAATGCACTTCGCCCACAATGACCACCAATTCGGGTTGGTATGTAGGTGCACTAAATTGCACGCGTAAGCTAAAAACACGGTAGCCTTCGCAGTTAAGGTAGGGTGAACTGCATTTTACCCATACATCGGTGTCCGATACAAAATTGGTTTTCACAGGCAAGCCCAACTTTTTAAAATGCTTTGTCAGCAAAAAAGTATAATATTTCTTCAGAAACGAAATCGACCAACATTTTTCATCTGGTAGGCAATAGCGAGGTGCTACTGCAAGTTCAATTTCTATGCTGTCAATATTGTTTTCGCCCAACATACCAACATGTAAACCTCCTGAACCAGCAGAGAGATCAGATAAATCGAACATCGACCCCAATTGCTCGGCATCGTAATTGGATAATTTAAAACTACCATCGGGAAATGGGTTGCTACTCATTGCTACACGAATGCGTTCCGACCTTGGGTTGAATGACAGGATGTTAAATGTAAGCTCGTTGGTTGTTGACATGACTTATTTTTCGTTCGTTGGTTATTGGTTTTTGAATGTATTGTAAAAGATTTCGAAATCGCTCAGGGCTACTAACCACGATCCTCCTGGTTTACTCCCTTTTAATTTCCCACTTGTTATGTGTCTTCTGATAGTTCTTTCGCTCCATCCGGTTTTTGCCTCTATCTCTTTTACGCTTAAATAGGTCTCATTCAAAATTGAAGAATTTGAAACAATGGGTTCGGTAGGAGCAGCCACATTTGCCTGAGCAGCATTAGCAATAGGATATTCTTTTGGGGGAGTTGTGTGTTGCCTTTCGGGACGTAGTTTTAAATAGGTGATTATTGGAGGCAATTCGTTGAGTAAAGTACTATATAATTCCTTTTCGCTCATTTTAGTATGCACTACTTCAATTAAGCAGTCCTGCACTTCGAGGTAAGCTTTTGCTAAACAAACTTTTAATAGTTGGAAAACATAACTATTGCAAATTTTATCTATATCCGCATTTTGTTCTATAAGTTTGTCGAGTGGGTGATTCAAATCGGATGCCTCCATGTTTTCGCCTAAGCGTTTCAGACAAGTTGTGAGGTGTTTATCCAGTATTGCATCGCGATAATAGGCGCGTACGTTTGGCGAAGTCTCTTCTTCGAGCAACGGAATCAATTCATTACAATATGCATAAGTTTCCGATAGGATGAGTTTTTTATAGTAGCGTTGCTTGACATGGTGCACCTCCCGAAACGAAATCGCATACCTGCCTTCGTCGCGCATAGAATTGCTAATTTGACATTCTATACGATCGTTGTAATCCGTATAGGCAGCCATAGCCAGTATTAGCGGGTTGAGCGAACCTTGTAGTAATTCCTCAAAGAGTGGAAAGCGGAGTTGTGAGTCCATAAACAAACGCAAAATTTAATACATATATAGTCTGCTCCCCTGCGATTCTCATCAGGTTTCATGAGTAGGGTAATTTGTTAATGTAAAAGTATAAATTATTTTTAAGAAATAAGATAATACGAATTATTTTTTTTCAACAGAATTATTTTTTTCACAAATTGGTGGATTTATATTTCAACAAATAGTTGATTCGA
>JBBRHJ010000144.1:0-9312 GCA_038222885.1 Bacteroidales bacterium
ATCATGGCAAAATCTCAAGATGCTAAGAAAACCGAAAAGAAAGATGCTCTGAAAACTCCTAAGGAAAAGAAGGAAGAAAAGAGACTAAAGAAGGCCGCTAAAAAATAAGCTGAATTCAAGTGTGATTATTGAACAAGAAACAAAATTTTCTGTTATAAGCTTAAAGAATTAAGGCAAACAATTATTAACTATAAAAACTAAATTATGGCTATTACAAAAGTGTGGATTGAAGAGGATTGCATAGCATGTAGCGTATGCGAAGACACTTGTCCCGATGTATTTTTCGTTGAAGATATCTCAAATGTAAAAGAAGGTGTTGATCTTTCTAAATACGATGATCTAATTAGAGAAGCAGCTGATAGTTGCCCTGTAGATGTAATCAAATTCAGCGAGGAATAAGAATGAAATTAGTTCTATCTAATTGAATTTAAGTATATTAAAAAACTAAAGAGAGGCTGTTTCAATAATAAATGAGGCAGCCTTTTTAGTTTTTTTATTATGGAATAAAGAATGTAATTTTGGAAGTTTCAGAATTGAAATGAGTTCCATCAAAATATAATTTTTGAACACGTTTTCACTTCCTCATCAATTTTATAATTAACTGTGCCATCAAACACTAACAATAATTCAAATATGAAAAAGATTTTGTTTCTGCTATTAATTGCCAGCTCTCTAAGCTCTTGTGCTGAACTTCTCAAAATGGCAAATGACGTGAATTCGCCTTATGGCTTGTCGAAATTGCCAATAACTAATGCTGACAATATTGCCGGTCTGAAAAGTTCTTTGGATGTGGGAATCGAAAAGGCAGTGGGTTTGCTTTCGCTCGAAAATGCTTTTTATGGAAATGAAGCACTCAAAATACTGTTACCGCCCGAAGCAAAACCTTTGATTGACAACTTAAGACTTATCCCTGGTGGGGAAGAATTGGTCAATAAAGCCATCCTTTCGCTTAATCGGTCGGCCGAAGATGCAGTAAAAGAAGCTACGCCCATATTCAAAAACGCCATCAGAAATATGACCATAGCCGACGCTGGAAACATTCTGTTTGGTTCAGATTCGGCTGCTACAAGCTATCTACGTAAAAATACTTATGCACAACTTACATCTGCATTTGCTCCCAAAGTAAAAAACTCGCTCGACAAACCGCTAGTTGGTGGAATCTCCACCACCCAAACTTGGAACACGCTGAGCGATGCTTACAACAAAGTAGCCAATTCGACCCTTGCCAAAATTGCTGGTTTGAAACCCGTAAATATCAGTTTGGAAGAATATGCTACCCAAAAAGCTTTGAATGCCTTGTTCTTAAAAGTATCAGAAGAGGAAAAAGCCATCCGAAAAGACCCAGTAGCTCGGGTAAATGAAATACTCAAGAGAATTTTTGGACAATTAGATAAAAAATAGATAGTGAGGGACAAGTGGTTTCCCAAGCGCTTGAAAAACATATCATCAAGCGGTTGGGAAACTGCTTGTCCCCTGTTTTGTGTATTTCTAAACCTACTGTTATAAACGGAATAGATCTGTAAAAAAAAGATTTGTAAAATGAATAAATTCACTCCACAAATCTTTTAATATAAACTGTTTACGATTTATTTAGTACATTCAGCCGCTTTCTCACAATCTTTACATGTTCCGGTACAAGCAGTTGCAGAATTCTCTTTCGATTTGCAACATTCGCCTTCTTTTTTATCACTACAACAAGCATTTGCTTTGATTTCAACAGCATCATAACCAATTTTCTTGAAACCTTTTTGTAATTTGGCAATATCTGTTTTGCTGTCATCGTAAGTTACGGCTACGGTATTGGCTTCAAGCTGTACGTCCAAAGATTTTACGCCTTTTTCAAAAGCAATATTTTTCTCAATTTTTTTCTGACAGCTAATGCAGTCCATACTTACACTAAAAACTACTTTTTCGTTTTTAGCAAACATCCCACTTACAAATAAGAATGTAAATAAGGCAATAAAAATACTTTTTGTTTTCATTTTTGATGATTTTTTGAATGATTATTTTAAATATAAATGTGTTATTATGCTAATTTATAGCTATCTATTTATTCTCTATCAATTGCCCAACGCAGGCCAACATATAGTTTCCTTCCGTGCATAGGTCCCCAGACCATGGCAGCATCAAAATCATTACTCATTGGATTTTGAACATCGATAATCGGGTCTTTCTGCACAAAATTTGTCAGATTTTCGGAACCTACATAAACCGACCAAGTTCTGAAATACTTGGTAACCTGAGCATTCATCATGGTGAAAGGTTTGTATGTGTTGGGCCACAATGGATTAATGACATCCGCATCTGGCAAACGACCGCCGCCGCTAAACTGTGCTGTATAATCGAACTGCCACTTTTTAAGCGGAGTTTGATACGAAGCAGTTATCAAACTTTTGGAACGATCAGTCAAAGGTTTTTCTCTCAATTGTCCGCCAATAGTTGTTTTGACGTCCGTAATTCTATGTGCCAAAGTCAAACTTAAACCTTTAAATATCTCCATATTAGCTTCAAGTTGTGCACTCGACGAATAAGATTTACCCACCAAATTATCAAACGATACTGCATGTGGATCAGAATCCATATCCACAACCAACTGATTTACAAAGTTGGTAAAATACCATTCGCCAGTCAAGCTGAGTTCACGACCAAAAATTGGAAATAGAACCTGTGAACTTAACCCATAATTCCAAGCCTCTTCCATTTTCAAATCGGAGGCAATATTCAATTTACGATTACTAGCAAGCAAAAAATTATTTTCGGCCAACACATTGGGCGAACGATACCCTTTTCCGGCACTGGCTCTGAAATTGAAATGCTCGCTCGCATTGTATTTCAAATGCAGTCGAGGTGTTACAAATGCTCCGTAAATTGAATTATAGTCGGCACGCAAACCCGCTAAGGCAATGAATTTATCGTTCAGATTAAAAGTATATTCGGCAAAAGCTCCAGGAGTTGTTTCTTGTCGTGGAAATGTGGTTAAAGTTCCGACTGTCAGTTTTTCGTCGAACTTATCATAATTGAAACTCAAGCCAGTAGACAATTTATGCTTTTCAGTAAACGATGTCTGAAAAATTAAGTTGGCGTATAAATTATCCTGACGGCCTTGATAAATTTTGGTGCCATAATTAGCATCTTGATTGTGCAACGAACCACTTACAAGAAAACCTATACTCGTACCTTTCAAATTATCAAAGAGATAACCATTTTTCAGAAAAAACTCATAACGCTTTGTATCAATACCGATTTTGTAATTTCCGTTCATTTGCCCTCCTACTCTATCTTCGGACAAAGCACGAATAAAAGCTTGCGACATATAATCGCCTTTTTTGTAATACCACCGATTAATAAAGTTATATTGCTTAACCATAGGCATATCCATAAAATTATCGCCATTATCATCAATGGATTTAATCTCATCAGAAACATGTAATAAAATGCCAGTTGATAAAGTTTCTGATAGTTTTGCCGATGCGTTTACATTTGCTTCGAATCGACCGGCATCGCTGGCAAAAATATTGGCTGCAACAATTTCACTGGTTTGCGGCTTTTTATATTCGACGTTTATTTGTCCTGTAATTGCCTCATAACCATTGACAACCGAAGCTGTTCCTTTGGAAACCTGAATGCTTTCCATCCAAGGACCTGGAATAAAACCAAGTCCATAAGTGGACGAAATACCACGCAAGTTGGGGATATTTTCTGTGAGCATTTGCACATAGGCTCCTGAAAGACCGAGCATTTTAATCTGTTTGGCACCAGTGGCAGCATCGCTGTATGATACATCTACTGAGGGATTCGTTTCAAAACTTTCCGAAAGGTTACAACAAGCCGCTTTACAAAGTTCAGCACCGGTAATTTTCTCAGTCTGAAAAACGGCAGATCTTTGTTTAATAGTGCCTAGATTCTTACTCACAACGGATAATTCAGCTAATTGTCGAATTTCGTTAAGTGTTATTGTTAACTGCTGCTCGTTAGCAACTGCAAGAGTATCAGTTTCGTAGGCAATGTTGCTGATCACTATCTTATTACTTTGTCCGTGGCGAGCCAGTTCAAATTCACCATTCATATTGGTAACAGCACCCACGGAACTATAGAGCCAATATACATTGGTTCCTGGTATTGATTCTCCTTTATTGTCAATTACTTTTCCTCTGATAGATGAAAAACACAAGATATTGAAAAGGAGAAATATACTTAATAGATATATTTGTCTCATTATCTGATTCTAAAAGATTTATTAAAATATTGAAATACATATTCAAACAAGCAATAAAAACTGCCTGTCAAAATAATCATATTCAACAAATAATCAAATAATTAGAACCGATTTGATGGAAAGAATTTCTCTACCTGCAAGGTAAGGAATTTCATCTGGAGGTGGTAAAATAGTATTGGTTGTTTCGAGTGACGAAACTGTATCGAAGGAATGATTTAACGTACAAGCAAACAAATTAAAGTCAAAAATTTCAATTGATCTTAATTCAACGGCAGAGGTTAAAGCAGGAATTTCAACTTTTAATCGAAGGATGTGGCAGTTATCAGGATGATGAGTTTGGTTGTCGCAAGCCATGCCCTGATTATCCGTATGATGGTTTTCAATATCATCACAACAATCACTTTCGTGATGATGTACGGCATCGCAAGAATGTAGGGCTATATTTTCAATCCCTTCATCTTCACAACTATTGCAGCAATAGTTCACAATATTAAAACCCGTCCCAGCCAATAAAAAATAAAGGCCGAAAATCAAGCAGAAAATATTTTGAAGTAGTGCTTTCATAAATTTTATGCTGCAAATATAATTGTAATTGCAGAGAATAAGAAATCAGAGCTCAGATTTTCATCTTTTTTAGGGTAAATCGCTTAAATTGTTATATTTTTGCAGAAAAAGTAGAATTTGGGTATTTCGAGTTGAAATTTAAAATATCGAAGCCAAATCAACTAAACTATTTGTATAATAAAACTTTGATTCATAAAATTTTATAAATATGTCGGACGATAAAAAAGTTATTTTCTCGATGGTGGGTGTCAGTAAGTCATTCGGACCACAAAAAAAAGTGTTGAACAACATTTACCTTTCGTTTTTTTACGGTGCTAAAATTGGAATTATCGGACTCAACGGCTCTGGTAAATCTACCTTGTTGAAAATTATAGCCGGTGTCGAAAAGACTTTCGATGGTGAAGTGGTATTTTCTCCAGGTTATTCAGTTGGTTATCTGGAACAAGATCCACAATTGGATGGTAGCAAAACCGTGAAAGAAATAGTGCAAGAAGGTGTTCAGGAAATTATGGACATGCTGAAAGAATATGACGATATCAATGAAAAATTTGCTGATCCTGATGCAGATTTCGATAAGTTGATAGCTCGTCAAGGAGTATTGCAAGAATTGCTTGATCATTCAGATGCTTGGAATATTGATAATAAATTGGAGAGAGCGATGGATGCATTGCGTTGTCCACCAGAAGATTGGTTGGTACAAAACCTTTCTGGAGGCGAACGTCGCAGGGTGGCACTTTGCCGTTTGCTGCTCAAAAATCCTGATATTTTATTGCTCGATGAGCCTACCAACCACTTGGATGCTGAATCTGTAGAATGGTTGGAACATCACTTGCAACAATATGCGGGAACGGTAATTGCCATCACGCACGACCGTTATTTCCTTGATAATGTTTCAGGTTGGATTTTAGAACTTGACCGTGGCGAAGGAATTCCTTGGAAAGGAAATTATACTTCGTGGCTTGAGCAAAAAACTGCACGCATGGCAGGTGAAGAAAAGCAAGCCAGCAAGCGACGCAAAACCTTAGAACGAGAATTGGAATGGGTACGTATGGCTCCGAAAGCCCGTCATGCCAAAGGAAAAGCACGTTTGGATGCTTACGACAAATTGATAAACGCTGACGAAAAAGAAAAAGAAGAAAAACTCGAAATCTTTATTCCAAACGGACCTCGATTGGGAAATAAAGTAGTGGAAGCGGTGGAAGTATCGAAAGCATTTGGCGATAAATTACTTTTCGATAATCTTAATTTTATGTTGCCTCCCAATGGAATTGTTGGAATTATAGGACCAAATGGTGCAGGTAAAACTACCTTGTTCCGAATGATGATGGGCGCTGAAACAGCTGATAAGGGAACTTTTGAAGTGGGCGAAACCGTAAAAATTGGCTATGTAGATCAAAGTCATGCCGATATCGATCCTCAAAAAACAGTTTATCAAGTAATTTCCGGTGGAACTGAATTTATACGTGTGGGTGGTAAAGAAATAAATGCACGAGCATACTTATCTCGCTTCAATTTTGCAGGAGGCGATCAAGAAAAACTTTGCGGCATACTCTCGGGTGGTGAGCGAAACAGACTTCATTTGGCTTTAACGCTGAAATCGGAAGCCAACGTGTTATTACTCGATGAGCCAACCAACGACATTGACGTAAACACGCTCCGTGCATTGGAAGAGGGCTTGGAAGCTTTTGCTGGTTGTGCGGTGGTTATTTCTCACGACCGCTGGTTCCTCGACAGAATTTGTACGCATATCATTGCCTTTGAGGGTAATTCAGAAGTTTTTGTATTCGAAGGATCTTATTCAGAATACGAAGAAAATAAAAAAATGCGTTTGGGCGATGAAGCTCCAAAACGTATTAGATACAAGAAGTTGATGGTGTAATCCGCTTAAAATAAAGCACTTATTTAAACAGAGTAATCATATATTTCATGAAATGACTTTAAAATGATGAAGTGAAGATTTAATTCTAGTGTTCTGTTAAGGATGTTTTGACGCTAACATCTGAAATGCGTCGAACCGCTTCAAGCGGTTGAACGCTACTCTCCGCACAACCGCTTGAAGCGGTTTGTCGGGTTTGAACTGACAAATTCAACTTAACATAACACTAGCTTATTTCTTTTTTTGGCACTTATTTTTTTAACTTATTCTTGTAAAAAAACACCCGAAGAAGTAGAGTTTGATGAAAATGAAAAAACTGTAGAAACAGCCACTTTCAAAGCACTTTCAAAAACTATTTATTTATATGAAACGTTTACGTTTGTAGCGTCTTAAGCAACTGGAGGTCTAAATACAAATAGGATTTTGGTGATGGAACATTTGAAATTGTCGGGCATAAAATATCAAATGAATATAGAAGTTCAAGTATAATAAATGTTAGGCTTGAAATCGAAAAATTGATGAGTTCGGCTAAAATCAAGGTTTACCAGGAAACATAAGCTATCAAATCAAAAATGAAATCAGCAGAAAATTAGATGTCTTTTCGTATATTGATATTTGGAATACTGGAAACATCTATCGATTCGAACTAGCTAATGGAAAAACTTCGGACACTTTATACGCTACGGTTTATAATGCTGAAATGCATGGATTTAAAGTAACTTTAATTGTGTAAAATACAGAATATTCACTAAGAAGCTTTGATAGAAATTTTGATTGGATTTATACAAACAAGCATTCAAACCAGGAGAAATAGTAATTTTCAAATGGAAAAATTGATATCCAATGTATTACTGATTAAGCGTAATAGCTATTAATTAAAAAATCATTTTAATAGAGGGAATTTCTCATGAGATTTCCTCTATTTATTTGTAAGCAATTTAGCAGAAATATAAAGGATAATAGTGTTTCATATACCTAACTTGGACAAGCCAGAACCAATGGAGTATTCGACATCCCACCCAAGCTGGAGAACAAAGATCTTATACAAAAAACAAAGACAGCCACAAAAGAAGTAATTGAAATTAATTTTCTTTTGAAATAAATAAAGATATTTTTCTTTAATGGAATTTTTATTAAGTTGATTATCTATTAATCGCAACATGTAGAGTGCGTTAAAATAATTTTTTATTGTGCAAAAAAAACATCAATTTGTGAATTTAGATACTAATATTCCAGTATTTTATTAATTCAATACTGTTTATTATCCTACAGCTTAACTCAATCAATTTGGCTACTTAAAGATGTAATTTGCATAAATAATGCAAATATTAGAATTAATGTATTGAAATCAGAGAATTAGTAGTATCTTTGTATTGTATAAAACTATAAAAAAGAAAGAATATGATCAAGGAATTTAGTTTCGGAAATTACAGGTCATTCAAAGAAATTCAGTCTTTGAATATGACAGCCTCAAAAATTAATGAGCTTGCCGAAAATAATACGATTTTACTCAACGACAAGCAATCGCTACTCAAAAGCAAAGCAATTTATGGAGCAAATGCAAGTGGTAAAAGTAATATTGTAAAAGCACTCGTTTGCTTTATTAAAGTGATTAAGAATTCAGTTAAAGATGAGAAAATTCTTGATTTGATTGAAACATTCAAACTATCCGATGAAACAGAGAATGAACCCTCTTTTTTCCAGTTAATTTTCGAGTTGGACAATACACAATTCAGATACGGTTTTGAGCTAACTGACAAAGAAATCAAGAGCGAATGGTTGTATGGTATTCCTAACGAAAGGGAAGTCTGCTTTTTTGTAAGAGAAGGAAATACAATTAAAGAAATAAGCAAAATCAATTTTGAAGAAGGACATAAGCTTTTGTCACTTTACAATGACAGTGAAGGTGAAAATGAAGTATTTAGAAGCAATTCCTTGTTTTTGTCAGCCGTTGCAGCCATGAACGGAAAGTTATCTAAACAAATCAGTAATGCCATTTCTTCAATTACAGTACTTACAGGATTGCAAGACAAACAATTATATAATATCTCGGGTCCAAATTTGAAAGATGCAGCAACCAGAAATAAAATTACTGATTTCCTAAAAATTGCCGACCTCGGAATTAATTCATTGGATTTGATTGAAGTTGTAACTGAAAATATGCTAAAAGACGTACCAGCCGAATATATCAAAAAGATGGACAAAGAAAATAAAATGGATTTGCTATTTTCAATTCATGATAAATTCAATGCAAAAAAAGAAAAAATTGGAGAAGCAAACCTGCAATTTTTGTCATCTCAGTCCGAAGGTACCCTTAAAATGTTTGAGATTAGCACATTTTTGATGAATGCGATTGAAAAAGGAGAAACACTTGTAATCGATGAATTTGATGCAAGATTACATCCTTTGATCTCAAAAAGAATTGTAGAATTATTCAATTCAGCAGGAAATAAATCTGCCCAATTAATCTTTGTAACCCACGACACAAATCTATTATCGGCAGATTTACTCCGCAGAGATCAAATTGATTTCGTTGAAAAAGACAAATATGGTGAAAGTCATTTATACTCATTGGTTCAATTTAAAGGGATTAGAAACACAGCCTCTTTCGAAAAAGACTATGTGAAAGGAAAATATGGAGCAATTCCATTTTTAG
>JBBRHJ010000145.1:0-9291 GCA_038222885.1 Bacteroidales bacterium
CTCCCGGCTGTAAGCGGAAAGAGATTGCAACCGGAGTCGTTTGCTTTCGAGTTTGCGCAAGCTCTGCTGCACATCCTCCAGGAAGATATACTGGTTGTAGATGTGGTTACAGGAAAGCAGTTGCCCCAAGGTGCTGGTAAAACCGATACTGAACTTGGTCTTGTCACTGTATTTTGTTCCATTGATATGCTTTGCGTCAACTGCATAAGCACTTAATGGTTTTGATAACTCCGGTGCAAATTCGGTTTGCCGGTTGATAAACGAGGCGATTAGGTGGCCCTGGGCGAAAGCGAAGTTGGGTTCGATAAGCCAGTTGCCCTTGAGTACAGCCGAAAGAAATTGTATAGAGTGCATATAATTTGCTTTGTTTTAAGCAAATTAAAGGCACAAAAAAGGGGGTTTCAAGGACATAAACCGCCTAATAATAGCGAATTTAGTACTTGAATGTTTTTAAAACGGATTGTTTATGAATGCTGAAGGCGTTTTAGTTTTACCAAAAAACTGAAAAGTAAAACCTGCAAGTGAAGATGTGTCTTTACCTGTTTTGAGTTCATAAGAAAATCTCAGGGGGTAACTTGAGTTACCTGCAATTTTGTATGATCCATTACCATCTATGAATATTATTGACCACTTTCGAGGTAGGATATAGAAAAGGTATTCCTGGACAGTGGGGTTATCCTGTGGGATAAACCCACTGATTACAGTATCATAACTAAGTCCTGAATCTGTTTTGTTTGAGATTTCGGAGAAATCCATTGAATCAGGAGAGCAATATAGCTCGTAGATATTTGAAGTACCGATTATGTGAATGCCGGAGGCATCAACATAGCAATCAGAAACAGGCACAGCCCATAATTTTAACAGGCCACCGAGATTATCCCCGGGTTTATTTATTTTTTTCAAATTCTTGAATTGCTAAATTTGAAAATGTCCCCAAATTGTACAAATTGCGCAGAATTATATTCTGAATTTTATTGTAAATATCAAAGTTAAAATCAATAACCTCAGTTTTACAATTGCGATAAAAATCTTTTCTTATAGACTGATAAGCCCAGATATCTTCATGGAATTGGAATTGATTTTGAAATTTCAGAATACTTTTATTCAATGGCATTCCCAATCCTACATGACAACCTATGACATTGCGCATTAAAAGCTTTGCTCGATTCTGAAAATATTTACCAAAAGCGACTGTGTCGGTTTTGGTAAGCTGCCAACCATAGCGATAAAAATCATGTTCAGATATTAATATTGCAACAGTTGCTGATTGATAGTAAATTTCATCACTGATGTTTTTATCGTAATAATGGCTGGGATTCTGCAATAGTTCATGGAAAAATTTAAGCACTGGAGGGTTATTGGTAAAATCAGCAGGTAAACCAAAATTCATTTCAATAAACCTTTTAACATAGGGTTTAACAGGAACGGAAACAGTAAATCTTTGAGTAGATGGTTTTATCATTAACTATTGTTTTTTGTTAATACAAGCTAAGCAATGCAAAAATAGCAAAGATTGTGAAAAGGCAACTGTTTTTCGTGAACTGTTGCTGGCTGTTGACCGGGGTTTTTGTCATTCAAAAAGACCAATTAAGAACGAATTATGAGTTCCGGTCTTTGGAATGGCAAATACCGCAGGTCTTTTTCTGATGTGCGCCCAAAAAAAATCCTGCAAAAGCAGGATTTTATAGGTATCTGTTGCCATTTAGAATGGAATGTCGCTTGGATATAGCTTTAATCAACTTTTATTTGTTCTTCTTTCTTCACTACTATTTTGGGGCCTGCCTTTATATATTGCTACTTAATCAGTGATGCAAACATTTTTTTCTTTCAAATACTCCTAAGGAATGTATTTAAAATTTGCACCGGCGGCGCGGTTGCGGCTTTCTACTGGTGGGGCGAATCGAAGCCGTTTCCTGTCCTATTAAAACAAAGGTAGATAAAAGAACTGCACTATCCTATAAACCGTCTGCCCCGGTTGTAGAAAGCCGCTGTTATGTGTGGCACATATTTCTCTTTGTATTTATTTCACATTTTTTTACTTCCTATTATCAAAGAATATTAATATGTTTTATGGTTTTGCACAATTAATATGCTTTGAGTATTTAAATTAAGAAACTCTACAGGTGCAAATTAAATTTGTGAAACAATTCGAAAACCTATGTTGAAATTTCGTTTAAATGGGATTTCAGTCATACGTTTTGCGGAGCGGCATTTTCTTGCGCTGTCATAAAAGCAACCGCCGCGTATTATACGAAAAGTTCCACTTTCAGGTCCTTTGGGATCGTTTTGAGGAGCTGAGGGATATTTACCGTAATAAAACCAATCATTGCACCATTCCCAGACATTGCCATGCATATCATATAAATCCCAAGCATTGGGAGTATAACTGCCCACAGGCATCACTTTATGCTTGTATATACCCTTCTCATTATTATTGTATGGAAAATTTCCATTAAAATTTGCCTGATCGGTCGTTAGATTATTCCCAGTATTAAATGGGGTAGTTGTTCCTGCGCGACATGCATATTCCCATTCAGCTTCAGTAGGTAATCGGCAACCTATCCATTCGGCAAAAGCAACCGCATCATGCCAACTCACATGCAATACAGGATAGTTATAGTCTGAAACAGGTCTCAATTTTCCACGTTCATCACATTTCCAATTTACGCCTGCTTTTTCAAATTCTTCACCTGTGTATACAACACTTCCGTTCCAACCTGTACATTTTTCAGAATCTGTAACGTATCCGGTAGCTAAAATAAATGATTGGAACTGACTAACAGTAATAACTTGTTTACTTATTTTAAACGTACTTAACGTTACCTGATGTTGGTTTTCGTCCTCTCCCCGTAAAGCTTCATTTATAGGACTACCCATGGTAAAGGTTCCACACGGAATGTTTGCCCATTCAATGTTAGGCTTTTCTGCAATATTATTCATATAAAGTATATTTATTTTGCCTACTATTTAAAGGATCTTCGGCTTTCTCCTTTTAACTTTGGGTGATATTAATTCAGAACTTACCTTGCACACTTTTTACCTGTTATTGAACTTACATTTTTTGGATCCAGCATAATCATTTATACAGTTTTCTACGTATCACACATAACGGTTTGTGGTCGAGTAGGCAAAGGGAGTTTCACCCTAAGCCTCTCACAGAATCGTACTTGACAGTCTCTCGTCATACGGCTCTTGTTATACAAATCTAAACGCTTCAACTTGATAAACCAATTTGCCAATGGTAAAATAAGTTGGGGAATTGCTCCTTTACTGTTTCTAACCAATTATAGGCACGGTTTACACTTGTTTTATAGCGTTTGTACCGTTTTCTTGCCCAACGCACCAATCGTTTTCGCAATAGTTGGAAGATTGAATTCATTGCGTGTTTCCTAAATTTCCCATAGTAGTTGACCCAACCCCGAATATACGGGTTTAAAAATTGGGCGACCCCTACGATGCTTTTGAAAGTCAATCCCACGATGTTCAATTCTTCCATTTTGTCTGCAATACGTTTCTTTGAACTGATACTGATTGCACAATCGAAACCTAAAAACAGTTTCCCTGTTTTCTTTGATTTTGTTGTGCGTGGCTGAAACGAATATCCCAGAAAATCAAATTTTACATTGGGAAAATTGCCTTGACGTCTATAGTCGCGGCAATAAACCAGTTTAGTCTTTTCAGGGTGCAGTTCCAGGCCACAATCTGCCATACGTTCACGTATCTTTTCCAACAACCACTCTGCGTGGGCTTTGCTCTTACAGTGAAGTATCGCATCATCGGCATAACGTTCAAAATTCACTATTTTGTGCTTTAGTTCAAGCCATTTATCCATGGCATAATGAAGGAACAAGTTTGCCAGCAATGGACTTATCACTCCACCCTGTGGTGTGCCTTTGCCTTGCTTGAGAACCAGCTCTCCTGATTCCTTTTGCACAGGTGCAGCTAACCACCGTTTGATGTATAACAGACACCAATTCTCGCTCACATGTTTCTTTACGGCAAGCAGTAATTTCCTGTGGTCGATATTATCAAAGAACCCTTTAATATCCAAGTCAATTACCCAGTCTGTTTTCTTACAGTTTACCCGAACCGATTCGAGTGCCTGATGGGCATTTCGGTTCGGTCGGTAACCATAAGAATTGGGACTGAATATCTTTTCAAACCTTGGCTCTAAGTAATCTTTTATAACCATTTGACCTATCCTGTCAGCAATGGTTGGAATTCCAAGTTTACGGATACCTCCGTCTTTCTTCGATATTTCAACTTCTTTGACGGGCGGTGGAAAATAACTCCCTGATGCCATACGATTCCAAAGTTTGTACAAGTGTTTCGACCTATCAGTATCAAATTCTTCCATACTAACATCGTCAACGCCTGCACTCCCTTTGTTGGCTTTTACTTTCTTGTAAGCCGCCCATACCATTTCGCGGCTTACCGGTACTGATTTTGTCTCATTCCATAAATTCATCCTCTTACGAGTTGTTAAATGTTATGATACTGTATAACCTAATCCCTTTGCTCCACCTCCATTACAGAAGCTTCATCACTACTACGGATTAGTCCGTCTCTGCATACAACATTGGTATTCTACCTCTGGGGTGTTCCCATTGTGTATTTCCCTTCTCATTTATATGCAGTTTCCCGAGTTCCGTAATTAAGCCCGGATAAAGTTCATGCCACCTGAATGACGCCAGCCACAAGGAAAGTAAACAGGTTGTTTCCGTGTTTAGTGTTCTTTCAAACTCTACTTTTAACTACATCACTTACTTTGTAGCTTTTGACTGGATGTATGCACTTCTCGACACCTCATCAGTGGTTACGGTTAGTTCATCTCCTTTATCCATACCTGACAACCTCATGGGCTGCCTTCTCCTAAACGCTCAATACCATGGCTCTTAACCACAGCACCTTTAGGTGGTTTAAAACCCTTGCCTGTACAACGGTTTTGGTGGGTCGGTTCCACCATCTTAATTACAGCATGCAATGAACTTTATTGCCGAATCATTGCTTCTCGGCACACCAAGTGTAGTGCGGGATTTCGAAGCACTTTCCTGTCAAACCCGCAGTGAGCAAATTCGTTTATTCATAATTTCAAATTTTCCGTCAATCGTCAAAGACGAATTGGCGGTGTTGCAACAAAGCTGGACAGTTGGATTACCCACTGAACCCCGCATTACATTTGCACTTT
This sequence comes from Bacteroidales bacterium, assembly GCA_038222885.1. Lineage (GTDB taxonomy): Bacteria > Bacteroidota > Bacteroidia > Bacteroidales > Paludibacteraceae > Paludibacter. Next base: position 5,189 of record JBBRHJ010000145.1, read on the forward strand.
GTTAGCGTTTCGTGCTTTATTTAATTTCCATTTTATCAATGTTAGCTTTTTTTAAACCACGCATCAATTTCGTCTTTTTTAGAAGAAATTCTTAAATTAATGTATGCATCTAAATCTTCATAAAGATTACATTTTTCTTCAAAATCTAATGTGTTGCTATTTAACATTTTGTATTCATCGCTGGGGCAACCTTTAAATATCCCATTTGATGAGAAAAAAACAAATTCTTCTTTATATATCATTGGATTATCTGCAGGGTTATTCATTGATATTGATAAATCTCCACCGTAATTTAAATAAACCGTTGAACCAGAAAAAATCCATTTAAGTCGCAAAGCCATATCATATGGCAATCCATTTTCTCTAAATCTTATATAAATAGGTTCTTGAATTATATGTTTTTTGTTTTTTTCTATTTTTTCTATTTTAGCCAATAGGAGTGAAGAAGAATTATCTATTTCGTCTATTGGCCAGTAATCACTTGGATTGCGATGAGGACCATATATAACCTCAACAATCAAATCGATATCATCCATCATTACTATTCTGTTATATGTAATTCGCTCTAAACCTATATAGAATGGACCTTCCATATCATTATGTTTGTGATACTCTGCAATTTTTTCAAATGGGAATAAAGATTCTACAATAGGATATTGCAATATATCTTCAAATGAGACATATCCTCCACCAGGTCTATTTGGTTTAAACAATGGCGTACCACTTTCTAATAATAATTTGCATGTATTGATATATTTTTCTTTCCCAAACATTGAAATATTATAGAATAGATGGTGTATCGGTAAATAACCGATTGTATCTCGTATATCAACTTTTGCTCCAAGTGAAATAAGCTTTTTAACTTCATTTACATTCCCTTCCATAGCTGAAACATGTAACGGAGTTCTGCCAAATCCGTTTATTACATCAACATCACCACCATGGTTAACAACTATTTCCATTTTTTCAAGATTATTGCCACTATAAAGACGTCTTGCAGCTAACCAATGTAAAATTGACCCACCACTTATAGCTTCATCACCCATTCTACCTTCCTTATCATGTATTAATGATGGATATTCTATAATTAAGTATTCAAAAATTATTAAACTTTCAGTCCCGACAAGTAGCATTGTACTTTTTGGCTTTTGATAAATTACTTCAAATAGATAGTTGATACTTTCTGTAAAATTGTTTTTGATTGCATACTCAATTGAGGTATAGATTGAATTTTTAAATTGCTGTAACCACTTCCCAGTCCCCCAAGAAGAAGTAGTAGCTTGATGTTGAATTATTAGTTTTTTAATCTTCTCGAGGTTTTTATCAATTATTGCATTAACAATATTACATACAAAATTCATCTGTATTAGCTTATTTTTATCAATATTCAATGGTTGATTATAATTTAGAAACAATTGAATTGCATCATAATTTCCATTTTCAATCACCTTACTAAATAATGTATCTTCAAAATAAGCACAATTGAAATTTGCGCCATTCTCTATTAATTCGACTAATTTCGTTTTGTTAAAAGGCTCATTAAGTACAGCACTTATCAACATAAAATCAATTTCTTTCATGTTGCAATTATCACATTTACCGCTAACCCATTTGTGTTTAGCCCAAATATCAATTTCCCCACATTTAGTACATATGCAAGCATTCCATTTGTGCGCATTATCTCTATACTTTCCACATTTAGAGCATTTTTGACAATCTTTGCTCCAGTCGTGTTTTTCGTCTCTGGTTTTACCACATTTAGAACAGGTGCAACCACTCCATGAGTGCTGGTTCTCTATGGTTTTACCACATTTAGAGCATTTTTCACAATCTATGCTCCAGTCGTGTTGTTCGTCTCTGATTTTGCCACATTTAACACAGTTACAACCACTCCACGAGTGTTGGTTCTCCCGGGTTTTATCACATTTAGAGCATTTTTCACAATCTTTGGTCCAGTCATGTTGTTCATCTCTGGTTTTACCACATTTTGAACATTTACATCCATTCCATTCATGTTGTTCATCCCTTATTTTCTCACAATCGGAACATTTACATCCATTCCATGAATGCAAACCAATTTTACATTTGAATGACATATTGCCTCCATTTCTTTTTTTGTTTTAAAAATTGAATTTAGTTTATCAGTCGATTTTTGGTTTCTTTCTTTTGCATGTACAGTCCAGCGGTGGCTTTTCGGTGGCGGCGTTTACCACTGTCGTTTCCGCGAAGCACTACCGTTTAAATAATCACTTTACTGCCATACGAGCTACTGACCCGCCACTGAAAGCAAAAGCCTGTTGCATGCCGTTTTTTTTCTTTTCAAATTACTTTTAAATATCATCGGAAAAAAAATGTCTCACAATTTTATTTTTGCCTGTCAAACCGAAATAAAAATTTCTATGCATTCGTATTGTCAGTTGTTAAATCATACTATTGCTCTGACTGTCATATGCCTACTGTCTTTAGAAAACCATTCATACAAATCCGGTAATTCTCTATTAATTTCCTCTATAAAGTTGTCTATATAATTATGTTGTGTCTGTGAAGTAGACAAATCAAATACTAATGTTGATTCGATAAAATCTTTTTTATAATCAGCTATTCTATTACCTTCTCGTTTTAAATCAGTCAAATAATTTAATAAATTTTCCATGTTAAATTGTTTCATTGTCTGATTAACTAATTCTAAATGGTCGGCAGGTACTGTAGTGTTTTTGTTCTTGTCAGTAAGTTTTATTTTCACTGTTGATAGTCTCTTCTCAAGACTTCTACATTGAAATACGACTAAAGAAAGTTCTTTAATTTCAAATGGTTTAGGTTCAATTTTTTGCCTTGAACATATCTCTTTTAATTTATAAGCATCTTCCCAAGTCAATGTTCTATTGTCTTTCAATGCGCCAAGTGTTGTCTTTGGCCAAAGACTGCCAGGATTTTCATTTCGTAAACCTGGAATTCGTTCTTTTAATTCTTTCTTTATATCTAAAAGTGGTTGAGAAAATCCTTCATAAGCAAGTGTCATTACACCTTGCCATGCAACAAAAAATTCCTTTGGGAACACTTCTGTCTGTAATTTTGTCTCCACAATTTCTTGAATAATGTTTTTCATGATGTTAAATATTAATTTATTAAAATGGCATGCAACACTTGTATATCCAAATAGTTGTGGATATATCGGCATTATATTGATTGAGTTGAATTTACTGAAGTACTAAATGTGTGAAGAATGTGTGATTTGTTTCATCTGGTTTAATTTTTGGTTTTAAAATTACTGAGCTTATTAGGTTGAATAAATTGTAAATGTTTTCCGTCAAACTTATGAAATTAAGATTAAAAATCCAACTTATCCAATGGGTTTTAAATGTGTCCCTAAATCATACAAATTCCGCAGAAATATTTGTTCTGTACAAGAGTTCTTCTCCGGTTCTTTTGCAACTGTTTTCGTGAACTGTTGCCGGCTGTTGACCGAGGTGTTTGTCAGGAAAAAGACCGATTAAGAACGAATTATGAGTTCCGGTCTTTGAAATGGCAAATACCGCAGGTCTTCTTTCTGAAGTGCGACCAAAAAAAATCCTGCTTTCGCAAGATTTTTTCGGGTTCTGTTACCTTTTAGAAAGGAAGGTCGCCGTCGGCATTTTCGAGGACTGGTTCTGCTTTTTTTGTAGCTCTTTTTGCAGCTTTCTTTGTAGCTTGTTCAGCCGCTTTTTTGGTCGCTTTATCTGCTGCTGTTTCCTCTACTGCATCCTCACGTACTGATACATAAGCTGTGTGTGTCCGACCGTAATCGTCTGTTTTTTGCATTTTAGCGATTTCAAACGTCAGGTACTCTACGCCTTGATATTCGTGGGTAACTTTCAGAAGTTCTTCCACTTTCAATGTAACTTTTACAATTTCCATTCCTTCAACCTGCGTGCCTTTTCCGATGTAATTTTTTGTGTACTTTTTCATGATATTTATTTTTTAAATTAAAATTATGCAGGTATAGATATTCCACAATAAATAAAAAATCTCTAAAAGTTTTTGTAAAAAAATAGGGCGCGAACGTGTGCGTCCTGTTTTTTTACTTCTTCAAAAACTTTTTTTTTTATTTAAGACAAGGTTTTCGT
>JBBRHJ010000146.1:0-9237 GCA_038222885.1 Bacteroidales bacterium
TTTCAACTAACGAAGGAGAAACTTACAGTCAGATTTTAGCTGTAAAAAAAGATACCGTGCTTTCTTCTTTTGTAGCAGTAGGCAATATTTTAAAAATTGGTCATAATTTTGGAATTAAAAATTTAGTTATCGAAGGAAGTACAGGTATAAAAAATCAAGCTGAAACGGCAAATATCAAGGTATTTGCAACTATTGATGGAATCAATGTTTCATGTGAGGGAAACTATTCAGTTACTGTGTATGGTGTTACAGGGCAAATATTAACGACTGTACGTAATTTAGAGGGGAAAGCGATTATTCCACTTAAATCCAAACTAAACTTTTTGATCGTAAAGGTTGAAAATAAAAACTTTACAAAAGTTGTGAAATTACCAAATTTCTAAATAAACACAAAATACTCTTCCAATAACTGAGTAATTTCAGAGCTTAACTAAAAATATTGGAAGTGGAAATTTATAATGTTTTCAAATCTAATAGACAGCGAAGCTTGTGATGTATTATCACAACTTCGTTTTTTTTTTTCAATACGTTTTTAAAGTTATGTCAACTATTTGATATTCATATCATATATTATTTTATGTCAATACGTGATTCTATTTGCCTACTAATATTTTATCTGTTTCTTTCAGCCCATTTAATTGGAGCTGAGTTCTATCCTTCAAAAACAGATGTTCTCGCAAATGGGAAATCGTTTCTATTTTGGGAAAAGAAAACCGAATATAAGCATACTTATTACGTTAATCAAAATGATAATAATGCTTCCGATGAAAATGATGGCTCATTCAGCAATCCTTTTAAAACTATAAACAAAGCTGCACAGATTCTGCGAGCGGGCGAGCGGGTTATCATAAGTTCTGGAGTTTATCGTGAGTCTGTAATCCCGAAATTAGGTGGACTTTCTGCCAATAACATGATTAGCTATGAAGCAGCAAAAGGAGATACTGTAATTATTTGTGGATCTGTTATTTTGCCAACTTCACTATTTCAAAAAAGTCAGGGTTGGAAATTTGGACCAGACGAAAATAATGACGTAAATGTGTGGCAATTTAATTTGCTACCTGAATGGTTTGGTGGTTATAATCCGTTTGGTATGTTGAACCTACCCAACGATATTGAGTGGCTCAATTACAAACAAGCCAAAATGAATGCACATTTTCAGCGCCGCGGATTAATTTTTATTGATAATGAAAAAGCACTTCAAGTAAGCACTCCTGCCGAATTATCTAAAGCTCCCAATCTCTCATTTTGGGTTGAACATAACGGAATGCGCATTCACATTAAACTACCAACAGGAAAAACTCCTTCCGATTTTAAAATTGAGGCAACCAATAAAGAACAGGTATTTGCTCCTGCTACCTACGGATTAGGATATATTCATATTAAAGGAATTACGTTTCTACATGCTGGAAATGGATTTCCAGTACCACAGCGAGGCATGGTCTCTACAGCAAGAGGTCATCATTGGATTATTGAAGATTGTACACTTGAATGGGCAAATAGTGTAGGATTGGATATGGGTAATGAATCATGGAGTACCGTAAAACAACCTTTTATAGCAAATCATGTAGTTCGGCGAAATACAATTCGCAATTGTGGCATTTCAGGATTGCAATGTTATCGTGCAAAATCTATGTTGGTGGAAGATAATCTTTTTGAGAATATTGGTTTTCACGATGCTGAACATGCATTTGAATCGGGTGGAATTAAATTTCACCAAGCCGAAAATTGTTTAATCAGACGCAATATTTTCTCAAAAATCACCCATGCTCCAGGTCTTTGGTTAGATTATAAAAGCAATAAAAATTGCAGAATTACATCAAACCTATTTTCTGAGATTACAACCGCACGGGGTGGCATTTATATTGAAGTAAGCAGAAATAATTGTCTTGTTGATCATAATATTTTTTATAAAATGCGCTCTCAATATTGGCTGAATGGTGAATTTGGTGCTGGTGGTTCGGCATTTTATACCGATGGATCAGATAGCATTAACTTTGTGAACAATCTGATTATTGATGCTGAAAACACTGGTTATGGTGCCTATTTGAATGCTGAAAGAATTGTTGATATGCGTGGAGGTATAACTTGTAACCATCGTTTAGAGCGAAATATTTTCATCGATTGTAAAAAATATGCCATTGAATTTGCCAATGTCAACAATTACTCGAATAATAATCTATTTGTTTCGCCCCGAGCTGGATATATTAAAATCGGGAATCCTGCACCGGCTCTATTACTCGATATAGATGCAACACGAAGTTTATATAAATGGGATTTAAATAGTAAAATAGTAAATATAGATTATCAGTTTGATGTAACTAATAAAACTTGTACCTTGGTTTTAAAAAATGACATTCTAGTCTCAGACATGATAAATTTAAAAATTGGGATTAACGTGCTAAATGTTGATCCCCGAAAGAACCTTAACAAATCAATTAGTAGCCATTAGCAGACTGTTAATTTGCTGTAGCATTATTGAAAAAATAGTTTATAACACATTTTTTATTAATAAAAGGACTGTATTAACAGTCCTTGCAATTTTATAGTATTGATTTAAATTGTCCTTTTGAAATTATTATTTATATTTGCACACCTTAAAAAACCTTTATTCCATTTATTGAAAGTGTTCTAAAATTATGACTATAAAACCCTCAAAATTATTTTTACCGATAATTATTGGAATATTTTTTTTATTCTTGAGTTCATGTGAGGATTTTTTGTCATCAATTAGAAATGAGAATACACAAGAAATTGCCACACTTTTTTATGATTTAAAGGATATCGATGTTTGTATGAATGGCGCTTATGGAGCATTTGCTTCAAATAGTTACTATGGAAATTTGGTTTTAACAGATGTGTTGGGTTCTGATAATTCTGCACCAACTAGTAATACGTTAATCCAACCCGATTTTACATTACTAAATGCTTCTAATTACTTGTTTAAATATCAATCGAATATATATGACTACCAAGCCGGAGGTTATTTACAATGGGGCTCTTTTGTCAACAACAATTCAAATCTTGTTATTCAATCAATAAAACAACATTTACCGCCCATTAAAAACTCTGTTGATTCTCTGAATGCTCAACGTTTAATGGGTGAAGCATACTTAATGCGAGCAACAGTTGAGTTTTATAATAATTTTTATGTTGGTCGCCAATATCATATTACCACATTAGATTCATTATCAACACTTTATCGAAAAAGACCAGTATTAGCTATTAATGATGCTAACGAACCAAGAAAAACAGTAGCTCAAGTGTATCGGTTTTTAGAAGAGGATCTGAGATTAGCAATTCATCTTTTGCCATCTAAGTTTGATAATTCAATACATCCATTGGCATACCAATATCGTTGTAAAAAAGATGTTGCAATTGCCATGTTGGCGAAGGTTTTTTTTCAACAAAATAATTTTGACTCCGCATTAGTTTATGTAAATCAATTATTAGGAAATCAAGTTGGTATCTCAACAAAATTTCCTTTAGTACAGGGGACTTCTTATAGTAAAATTTTTCAAACAATTGACAAAATAAACTATCAGTATGGCACAGGAAATGAAGTAATAATGGCTTTTCACGGCAGTAGTGCATTTCAACCTACATCACCTGCTCACTGGGGTAGTTTTCAATGGACAGCGTTTAAAAACCTGCAAAATGGTGATCTCACTCAATCTAAATTCAGAATAGTAGTTGATAAATCTTTACAAGACATCTTTATACAAGGCGATACAGCTAAAGATATTCGTTTCAAACAATTGATATACATAACAACTAACATCGGAAAAGAATATCCTGCAGGACAATGGACTACTTTAAAAGCTGCATACCCAACTTCAAATACACCGTGGTTAAGATCTTCAGAGTTTCATCTAATGCGTGCTGAAATTTATTTTCACAAAAATAATTTTCCTTATGCAATTGCAGAGCTAAACCTTATACGAAAAAGAGCTGGCTTAGTTGAAATTGGTAATGATATTATTAATGAAGCATTATACAAAAGCATAATTGATGATCGGAGAAAAGAGTTTTGTTTTGAAAATGTAAGAAGATGGGACAATTTTAGGTTGGCATCGCTCGCCGGATCAACCTATGGTACGTATTTGCCAGAGCCATTTAAATCAGGAAAAATTCCGTTGGGAAATAGGATGAATTTAATAACAGATACTGAATTACCTTGGAATTCGAATCGTTTTTATTCACCAATCCCCCAAAATGAGTATTTATTTAATCCTGCATTAAAAGGTCAATAATAAAATAAGTTAATGGGTTTTTCGACTAAAATTTGAAACTGTTTTGAAATTAATTAATAGATATATTTTCATTATACGCAAGATTCCCTTGGTTGCTTTGCTTTTTCTAGTTGTTACTACTGTTTCTGCTAAAGAAGCTACGATTACACTGCATTATCAAAATGTGCAATTAAAAACAATATTGTCAACTATTGAAAAACAAACCAAACTTGCTTTTATTTATAACAACGAATCGATTAATGACACGAAACTATTTTCTATAAATTGTAATAACCAAAATTTGAAAACAGTGTTAAATGAATTGTTTTTGGATTCTGATATAGATTTTAAGATTGTAGATTACTACGTATTTCTTACACAAAGAACACAAACTGAATCAACTTATATAAATGAAATAATAGTAGAAGGTGTTGTTTCTGATATGTATTTTCAATCAATTCCCGGCGTATCAGTCATTTCATCTAACGGTAACATAAAAGCAATAACTGACTATGATGGATATTTTCGAATAGAAAACACCTTGAAAGACAGCATTCTAACTTTCCATATGTTGGGGTTTATTGATAAAAAAGTTCATGTTACGAATAAAAGATTAAATATAACTCTAGAAACAAATAATATATTACTTGACGAGTTACTTGTGGTAGGATACGGATTCATTAATTCAAAGGAATTAACGGGATCAGTCGTGAAATTAAAATCCGATTTGTTTTCTAAATCCATAGGCGGAGATTTAACTTCAAGCTTTCAAGGGCAAGCATCGGGTGTTTATGCAATTAACGATAGACTTAGAGTACGTGGAATTTCATCTATAAATTCATCGTCCGATCCTTTTGTTGTTATAGATGGTGTACCTCAATCGCTCCAGTTAAAAGACTTAAATCCAGATGACATTGAATCAATCGAAGTTTTAAAGGATGCTGCTTCTGCAGCTATATATGGCTCTCGGGCTGCAAATGGTGTAGTTTTAGTTACAACCAAAAATGGAAAATTTGACACCCCAACTAAACTGACTGTTGACTTCAGAGCAGGTATTAAATTCGTTATTAACACACCACATATAGTAACAGGAATTAATTTATTAAATATTATTGATGATGCGTATTATAATAAATATCCTGAACGTAAACTTTTAACTGAGTCTAATTCGTTAAAGTATTTCCCCTTTTCACCCGATTATTCTGGTTTTAGAGCTTATAGTAGAAACTGGCTTAATACCTTCTTGGCGAATAATCCATCTGGTGAAAATTGGGCAAATGAGATTTCACAACCCAATTTTTTTCAGAATTACCGAATCTCATTGCAAGGTGGACAATCACAAAGCAAGTATCTGGCAAGTTTGTCTTATCTTAGTAACAAGGATTTTGTTAAAGGAAAATCATCCGATCGGGTAACCTTAATACTGAAGAATGAATACCGTCTTTTGCCATGGCTTTCGTGGGGGGTAACTTCAAAATCAGTGGCTAACTTTAGTCAAAACTCAACATATCCATCAATCCTTTCCTCAGTTACACGTTCATCAATCCTCCCAGTTTATGCACCTGACAATTCAGGCATTCTCTTTGATTCTCGAAATAGTTATGACAAAAAAGGATCAAATCCGCTTTACCAAATGCAAGAAACTTGGGACGACAATTTTGATTTAAATTCAGTTTTAACCACATTTCTAAATATTGATATTCAAAAAAACTTGAATTTTCATACTGATTGGTCTTTAAGTCTTGGTACTCGCAGAAACAGATATTTCCAATCAAAGGACTATTATAGGGAAGATGAAGCTATTGATCCTACAAAAAGTGGTATGATAATGTATGTGAGAACTTTAAATTTTGGTATAAATGGGAACAATTTTGTTACCTATAAAACTGATTTTTCGGAAATACACAAACTAAAAATTATGTTGGGTAATAATATTCAAACTTATAATAGTGATTTTAATGTAGCACGTTATGAGGGGTTTCCAACAGATTATTTCCAATTAACAAACGCAAATACTCAAAAAGTGTATACTCAACAATCGGCTGGTATGGATGGATATCGTTTTGTTTCATTTTTTACCCGATTACAGTATTCATTAAATGAAAAATATTTTGCTGAAATTAATGCTCGCGCCGATGGAACATCACGGTTTAATCCACAAAGAAGATGGGGTTACTTCCCCGGTGTTGGTCTAAGTTGGATAGTAAGTGATGAACCATTCTTTAAGAAAATACCGAGTATAGACTATCTCAAAACACGAGTGAGTTATGGTTTGATAGGAAATGCTGAAATGGGTAATTTCCCAGCACAATCAACCGCCTATAATTGGGCTGAATATGCAGGAAGCCCCGGATTCGTTTTTAATAATATCGGGAATCCATTGGTTTCATGGGAAAAACAAACACAGATAAATGCAGGATTGAATACTTCTGCATTCAATAATAGAGTAAATATTTCAATCGATTGGTATTCGAAAAGATGTAACGATTTATTGATTAATTACAATATTGGTTCATTTCAGGGTTATTTTTCAACAGATGTAACTTTAAACACTGGAATTTTGAATAATTCCGGCATAGATTTTAATATTACTACTAAAAATATTCAAGGCAAGTTTTCATGGATAACTGATTTTAATATATCTAATTTTAGTTCAAAAGTAATACTACTTTCAACCCAACAAGATTATATTGAGAAAGGTGTCAATCGGGTTGTTGTAGGTCAACCTTTAGCACTCTATTATTTGCCTTTATGGGCAGGAGTTGATCCTACAACAGGGCACGAATTGATTTATGAGGCAACTGGATCAGAAAATGCAAGAGAAGTAACTGGGGAAGTATTGGATGCTGAAGAAATGAATTTAGCAACATATAATCAGAACAGAGTATTGATTAAGGACAAAACACCATATCCAAAATTCTATGGTGGCATAACCAATACTTTTAATTATAAGAACTTTGAATTGTCATTTTTAATTTACTTTCACTATGGGAATTGGTTGTATCATAGTGGATTAAGAAAAGGAAGTTACGTTTCTACTTATGATATTGAAAACAAGTATTCTGTGTTAGTTGATCATTGGTCGAGTGAAAATTCAAATTCCAATGTACCGTTATTATATAATTCACAAATGTCAGGTAGAGAAAATTCAAGGTATTTGGTAGATGGTTCATACCTGAGATTGCGCAATATCGACTTTAGGTATTCTTTATCAAAAAACTTTTGCAAGTTGTTAAGTGCTCAATCTATCCAAATGTTCTTTCAGGCACAAAATGTTTTGACACTCAGTAAGTTTATAAATGGAGATCCTGAAGTCTCATCGGGTTCATCGGGCGCCGAAGCGAATATTTCACCTGGAAATATAGGAAGTAATTATGGAATCATGTCTTTTAATTTGGGTTTCAATTTTGAGTTCTAACAAGAAATCAGTATTTTTACACCCCAATTCGAAAAAACACATGACCAAAATTGATAGTCAGGATTTATGGAGGCGTATTCAAGAAAATGATGATCTGAATGCATTTCAGATTCTTCATTCTTTATACTATACAAAATTATGCGATTTTGTTTTTTCTTATCTTAAAGAAAAAGAATCATGTGAAGAAGTTATTTCAGATGTATTTGTCTCAATATGGCAAAAAAGAAAAGATCTTCAGAATATTCGCAATATTCAATCATACCTTTACACTTGTTCCAAAAATCAGTCAATTGATCTAATTCGAAAAAATGCCATTCGAATTCAATCGGACACAAATTGCTTCGAAATTGAGATTGCAGATATAGATACAAATCTATTAACTCCCTTAGAAATGAAGGAGTTTAGAGAACATTTACAAGAAGCTATAAATGAATTACCTCCTCAATGTCAACTAATCTTCAAAATGTTAATTAACGATCAATTATCCTATAAAGAAATAGCTGAAATAATGAACCTGTCTCGCAAAACAGTAGAAGCTCAAGTCACAATAGCCTATAAAAAACTTACAACAATATTAAAGAAACTTTATTTTCTAAGTATATGCATATTTATTTGTATTTTGTTTTAGGGTAAATTTAATATTTTCCGTCATATAATAAAAGGTATAAGGTGTTTTTAGTATTTAGTTAATTTAGTATGAAAAGTAAAGAAGAATTTTTGATGGATAATCTCCATAAAATTAAATTTAAACCAAATGTAGTATTTTCTCAAAATGAGATTAATACTTCATTTGAGGGAATAATTGATAAGATAGATAGGTCTTATGTACTTAACGATCAATCTCCTAGACGATTCAGGCCCTTTTCACCAACAATTTATAAACTTGTTGGTTCGTTGGCGATTATCTTGTCTATTGGTTTTTTTGGTTATCGGTATTATAATGAACAACAACAAATTATTGTTGCAAATGTGTCTGAATTTCCAAAAGAAATTTCAATGCCAGATGGCACTAAAGTTTGGTTACGAAGTGAATCATCAATTTCTTATCAAAGAAATTACACATCAAATAGAGCGGTTGAGTTGAAAGGTGAAGCACTTTTTGAAGTAATTAAAGACAAGAAGCATCCGTTTAAAGTTGAAACAAATTTAGGTAAAATTACGGTATTGGGAACGACATTCTCAGTAAGAGCTTATGAAAATGAGGGATTTACAAGAACAATACTTAAAGAAGGAAGTGTTAATTTTACCGATACTGAGGATAAAAATGGTGTGATTCTTGAGCCAGGTGATGAAGCAACTATAAATCAAGGTTCAGAAGATGTAATTGTAAAAAAAGTGGAAAATGTTGATCGAAAATTAATGTGGCAGTCACGCAATTTTGTATTTGAAAATGAATCTTTATCACAAATTGCAACTGAAATTGCTGATGCATTTAATAAGAAAATACTAATTCCTGATATAAAACTTGCAAATCAAAGGTACACTCTTAAATTTAACAGAGATGAATCTTTTACAAAAATTCTTGATGTTTTATCTGATGTGGCAAAATTCAAATATCGACAAGAGAAAGGTAGTTTCATTATTGAAAAA
>JBBRHJ010000147.1:0-9208 GCA_038222885.1 Bacteroidales bacterium
ATTCCAATCACTGGAACTATAAATACAGGCAAGGATCCTCTTGTGACCTACTGTGGTTTTGATGTAGCCGTTCCAACTACTTATGCCGATAAAACAGGTTGTATTACTGGACTTACAAATGCTGCATTTGCCGATGCTGCCAATGGAGACTGGAGTTTATCTCCAACATCTGCCGCTATTGATGCCGGTACAACAATCGGAGCTATCACAACCGATATTATAGGAACGGTTCGTCCACAAGGAACAGCTTATGATATGGGTGCATACGAATTTTCTACTTCTGTTTTAACAGATCTAAATAAAAACACTGATAATATTAAATGCTTTTCAGAGAACAATAATCTCAGGTTAACCGGTTTGTCATTTGGAGCTCAGTTGAAAGTCTATAATTTGACTGGGGCATTGGTGATAAATAAAACGATTAACTCTTCAGATGATTCCATCTTGTTAGTTTCAGGTTTATATATTGTGTCAATTACTGATAATGCAAAAACATTGATACAGAAAGTAGTTGTAAAATAATGCATTCATGCTGAAATTCATTGTGACATTTTAATTATCAATATGCTGTACGGTTTTTTCCGGAAGCATATTGATAAATTAAATATCTGAATATAATTCTATAAAAGAATGTTTTTTTTATTTAAATTACAGCTTCCTATTAGCTGTAATTTATAATTAAAGTTGTGCTGCAACAAATTTTCTTTTGAAGGTACAGGACAGTAAATTTCAAAGAAAAATATTATGTAAACACATTACAAATTGTCACCTTTTAAAACAACATATTATGAAACGACTTAATTTACTTTTTTCTTTTCTGGTTTTATTTTATTGTGCAAATGCAACAACATATCTTGTGCAATCAGGAGGATATGGACTGGGTTCTAAATTCATCAGGATTCAGTCCATTCTTGTTTTAAGAGAAAGTTGAAAACTTGCTCAATATGTCAAATCTCCCGATCAAATTACAATGTAATTGATTCATTGTTGAAATAGCATCATATTTGGATGAAAAAATATAATATTATTCAATATATTCAATTTATCTTTGCATAAGGAAGTTAGAGGTTTTTAAAGCTGTTGTTCACTCACTATAGTTGACTTTTTAAAAATTTTAGAAATCCTGATTTATATATAAAGCTAATATACATAATTTATGAAAACAAATTTACTACTAAAAGAATCACGACTATTATTTATTATAGTTCTTATCAGCTTTTCTTCGCTTCAGAGCAATGCTCAGTGGAAATCAGTTCGTGTTGGAGGTGGCGGTGCTATCACTAGTATTCAAGCGCACCCCAAGGTGCAAAATCTTTATTTTATTACTACCGATGTAGGTACACCCTATAGATGGAACTCCACAACTCAAGCATGGGAGGGTTTATTCTATGACTTACCTTCTAATTATTGGTCAAAAGCAGCCTCCGGAAACCTTACATTCGATCCTGGTGATGCCACAGGTAATGTGTTGTATGCAACTATTGGAGCAACTTGGTCAACTGGGACTATTTTAAAATCAGTTGATAGAGGAGATACTTGGAGTGAATGTCCAATTTCGATTGATGTTAAACCCAATAGTGATCATGTATACGGTCAGCGTTTGGCAGTTGACCCGAATAATAGCAATATCGTTTATGTTACGACTCGCCCAAGCACAACAGGTGTAACCGCAATAAATGGCACCTTTAAAAGTGTTGACGCCGGAAAAACCTGGACCAAAATAAATAATTTATGTGGAGCATTCCTGCTTTTTGATGTAAGTGGAGGAGTAACTTCGGGTATAACTAATAATATATTTATCGGTTGTGCGGATGGAGTTTATCAAACAACCAACGGAGGAACAGGCTTTAATTTAATGAGTGGAAGCCCAACGAGCTCATACAGAGCAGATATCCATAGTAATGGAACTATGTATGTTACCCATTTTAAAAGTGTAAAAAAATGGTCTAGTTCAACATGGTCTAGTATAACACCTCCCGGAAATTACACTTATTCACCTGTTGCAGTGAATCCAAATAATAGCGAGCAGGTTATTGTAGGTAATAATAGTTCTAGTCCTTATATATTCGACCAATATGTTAGTAATAATAGTGGATTGAGTTGGACGAAAATAACACCATCCGCTGATTTGACAGAAGTTCCCTGGTTTTCTAGCACCATTGGTCAAGGGTTGAAGGACTTTTGTTGGGATCCGTTTAACCAAAATATGGTTTGGTTTGCCGATTATCATCAGCCATTTCAAACCACCAATATTTGGGCCGGATCAACTATTAGTTGGAAAGCCCGTGCTGTGGGAGAAGAAGAAACCGTTGGAATAGGAAACCTTGTATGCCCACCATCGGGCAGTAATGTATTATTATCAAATGTAGCCGATGTTGGTGGCTTTGATCATAAGTCACTGACAACATCTCCTTTGGTGGGGATGATGACTCACTTTCCCTGGACTACATCTGGTGAACGCGGGAATATGACCGGTGTTGCTATTCAGGAAACCAATCCTGATTTTATTGCCCGTGTGGGCCGTCGCGGTTGGAGTGGTAAAGGATATGCAGGTCATTCTACTAATGGTGGAGCAACTTATACTTTATGGAATTGTCCTGCTGATGCTGCTGGTGGTCGAATTGCTGTTTCTGCAAACAGTACTACTATGGTTTGGGCAACACAATCAGGCCCATGTTATCGCTCTATAGACTCTGGTGTTACGTGGACTGCTATTTCATCCCTTCCTTCAAGTGTTATTACTCAAGCTGATGTGTTTACTAGTGGATCTGTATTTCCTTTGGCAGCAGACAAAGTAAACGGAAATAAGTTTTATGTTTACAAATCTGGAAAAGTTTATGTAAGTACAGATGCCGGTGCAACTTTTACAACAGGAGCTACTGTTTCTAATCCATGGGTTACTAATCCTTTAGTTTTAGAGACGACACCAGGAGTTGAAGGCGACATTTGGTTAGCACAGAATTCGGATGGATTGAGCCACTCAACAAATTCAGGAACATCCTTTACAAGACTTTCAAATGTTCAGAATGCGTATAGTGTGTCTGTAGGAAAATCATCTCCAACAACCCCTGATAAACCAGCTATATATGTTTACGGTACAGTCAATAATGTTTCTGATGGCCTTTTCCGCTCAAATAATAATGGAGTAACATGGGAAACTATCAGTGCACCTTTACATACAGGTAATATAAGCTACTCTATGACTGCTGACAGACAAGTATATGGTCGAGTATTTTTTAACACAACAGGAAACGGAATAAGATATGTTGAAAATTATGTTGATACGCAAGCGCCAACTGCACCAGCCAATTTGAGTGCAAATGCAACTACAAATACCTTAACCCGATTGATATGGTCACCATCAAACGACAATGTGACAGTAGCTAGTTACAGCATTTATAAAAATGGTGTTTATATCGGCACCTCGTCTATAACTTCCTATACCGTAACGGGCTTGACGGGTGGTACTACTTATGCTCTTTCTGTAAAAGCCAAAGATTTAGCTGGTAATCTGTCTGAAGCAAGTATTGTGAATGTTCAATTACCGAGTGTTTATGTAACTCCAGAAAATATTGCCTTAAATAAACCATCGACGACTGATAATAATAGTAGTACGGTCTCTCGTGGAAATGATGGTGATATTACCACAGTATGGAGTTCCAGCGATGCTACCAGAGGGCACTGGTTCCAAGTTGATTTGGGAGCTAAATATAATATTACTAGTGCTGAAATTTTTTGGGCACACCTTGAGTGGATATATAATTATAAAATTGAAGTGTCAAAAGATAATATTACCTGGGATATGGGATCTAATAAGACATCAAATACTTATTTTGGCTCCCCATCAGAGTTAAATAATTTCAGCTCCGATGGTTATAGATATATTCGAATTACTATAACTGGCTGGGGAAATGGTGGCTATTGGACTGCTATAAATGAATTTAGAGTGTTTGGAACTCTATCTGTAGAAACTAGTGGAACTAAAAATCCACAAACTAATAATGTGAGAATTTATCCGAATCCGGCAACTGATTATTTAAACATTGAAACTGAAAAATCAAATGCAGATGTTACTGTATTGACTATGAATGGTATGGCCATTTATCATAACTCAACAACAACAACAACCAATATCTCTACTATTCCTGTAGGTAAATGGGCTAAGGGTATATACTTGGTTTATATTAAAGATGATAAGGGTGTAGTTGTAGAAAAAGTTATAATTCAATAATTTTAATAGAGTTTATATAAGTTAGAATCTTATTGACCCCCAAATCCGCCAGCTGGCGGAGGCTTAAGAGTGCTAATTTGAGGCGATTTATATATTGTAAATTTTTATCGACTGCGACTGAAAGCCACATTCGGGGGTTTGTTGGTCGAAAATAATATAGAAAAACTATGTAAAGATGAATACATATATCAACTTATATAATGTCTAATAATAATACTTATGAATAAAATAATCTTTTTCAAATCGTTGTTTTGTTTTTTGTTGTTGCCAATCCTTTGTGTTCAATCAATTCAGGCAGCAGTTAACGATTCTCAGGTAGCAAGGTGGAAGGATAACAAGCCGGCTGCTTTTTATCTGTGTTTCGACGATGGCGAAGCCTCCGCCTTTCAGGTGACTATTCCCGAACTGCTTAAGCGCAATTTGATGGCAACTTTCTACGTTAATCCCGGTGGTAATAAATGGTCAATTAATCCTAATCTGTGGGAAAACGTGATTCCCAAACAAGGAATGTCTTATGGCAACCACACATGGACTCATAGGGGTGCTGCAGATCTGGCTACTCAGGATGACGAAATTCGCTTGTGTCAGGAAAAAATTCTAAGCATTTTTTACACCGACAATAAACCACATCTTATGTCCTATGCACAGCCAGGAGTAGATACTTGGTTTAGTTATGGTCAGGAACTTACTGATATGTTAGTTAAATATAATCTGATCAGGCGTCCAATTTCTAAAGGGCGCAGTGCAGTTTATTCCTTGCATACTGTCAAAGAAATGTTAGATTTGGCTGACAATGCTATTGCTACTAAAGGAAGCGACTTTCTACTTTGTCACGGAGTGGAACGGAAAGCTAGTGAAGGCGACCCTGACTGGCATTATCAGGATTTTTGGGCTTTAAGCAAAGATACATTACGTGGAGTACTTGATGGTCTTGCAGCGAGAAGAGACCGGGGCGACCTTTGGATTACAGACCATATATCGCAATATAAGTACCAAATGGAACGTGACAATGCTACGTTTCAAGTATTAAACGCTGACGAGAATGTGATTCAGTTGGCAATGTCTGTAACATTGGATCAGGGTCTTTACGACTTACCACTTACAGTTATCACTCAGGTTCCTGGAACATGGGTTAGTGCTAAAGTTACTATAGGGACAAAAACGGTAGCTGTTCCGGTTATTCGTGGGCTGGCTCAATACGATGCTTTTCCTAATGGAGAATTGATAACACTGACTAAAAGTACAGATCCAGCCGGTCCAATAGGTACGCTTACAACGACTTATCTTGTACAACAAGGTGGTTCTGGCTCTGTTTGGAGCGGAGTCACAGGAACTGTTGTAGACTTAACTACTCAAGGCAAATCATTAAATGAGTGGTATAAAGCTACAACTTTCGAAGTAGGAGATGAAATTTGGCTCATCAAAGGTACTTACCTGCTTACAGATTCACTTGTTACAACAAACATAGAAACCATTCGTGGCGGGTTTGATGGTACTGAGAAATTAAAGGGTGATAGAGCCAAAGGTACTAATGCCTGGGATTTTACAAATGAAACCATCCTTGATGGTAATAATTCTGTAAGAGGTCTCGTAAGCACTACAGGTGCGACCGTTGATGGATTGACCATTCAGAATTGTAATGTATCTATTTCAAATACAGGAGCAGGTGCAAAAATAACAAATTCTTCTATTCTTCAAAACTGTATAATTAGAAACAACACTACTACAGGCACAAATAGTGCTGGTGGAGTATTTCTTACAACAAACGCTAAATTGTTGAATTCGTATGTCCATCACAATTCAAATACAGTACCGAGTGGTGTTGGTGTTGTTGGTGGTGGTGGCGTTTATTATAGCCAATTGGCTACGTTGGATGGATGTACAATCTCATACAATACTGCGAATACTTTTGGGGGAGGAGTCAATGTTGATGGTAAAACAGGGGGAGCAGTTATTAATAATTGCATTATTTCCAACAACGAATCTATAGATCAAGGTGGTGGTGGTGTAAATATTTCTAACACTACAACTTTTGGTACGGGGCTTTCAGTGACTATTTCTAATTGTACCATATCTTCCAATACCGCCAAATCACATGGTGGAGGCTTATATATTGATGTACCTGTTACTGTCAAAACTTCCGCTACTTGGCAAGGAAATCCTGTTAATATCACAAACTGTATTATCTCATCTAACACCACTACCAGTAATGGCGGAGGTATTTATATGAGTAGAGGAAAATACACTATTAATGGTTGCACTATAAACAATAACGTGTCTAGTGCTATTTCAAACGGCGGTAATGGTGGTGGTGGACTATGTATTATTCCTTACTCATATGGTTCCATATTAAATGTAAGTAATTCTATATTAAAAGGGAATAGTATTGCAGGTAGTCAAAATGGCGGTTCTGCGATTAAAACCGATGTAGCTTCGATAATAGTCAGAAACTGCTTGATAACTGAAAATATAGGAGCAACATGTCATACACAAGGGGCTGGTAGAACAAGTACCTTTCAAAATTGTACTTTTGCAGCTAACCAGAAATCGACTGGTGAAGAAAGCTCTATTTATTTAGGTTCGCCAGTGTCAATAATCAGTATTTTTACTAATTGTCTTTTTTATAAATGCGGTAGTATTCCAATCACTGGAACTATAAATACAGGCAAGGATCCTCTTGTGACCTACTGTGGTTTTGATGTAGCCGTTCCAACTACTTATGCCGATAAAACAGGTTGTATTACTGGACTTACAAATGCTGCATTTGCCGATGCAATAAATGGTGACTGGCATTTGGCTTCCGGCTCTACAGCTATCGATGCAGGCACAACTATAGCAGCTTGTAGTCCTGATATTGCTGGCATAACAAGACCTCAGGGTACTTCGTATGATATGGGTGCATACGAATCCACTTTTACTAATATTGCAACGTCTGTTAATTCGTCAAGTTTAACTCTGACAGCTAATAATACATTAAGCGTTTTAAGTGGAGGAGAATTAATTATTGATGCGTCAAAGACTCTTAAAAGTATAACCGTAAATCCGGGCGGAAAAGTAACGTTGAATAATACCAAATCATTGACCTTAAATAACGATTTTACGATTGTTAGTGATGCTTCCGGAACAGGCACTTTTGTTGACTCTAATGCAAATGGAGAATTAACCATTAACGGTACCGCCAGTGTGCAACAATATCTGACGGGGTTAACAGGCACTTCAACCCGAGCCTATTGGTACTTATCAAGTCCTGTATCAGCTGCAACAACTGCAGTGTTTAATGTGGTCGGTGGAATAAATAAGTTGACTTATTATGACGAAACAGTTACCGGATATGCAACACAATTCAGTACGAATGCCACAACGCTTACTAAAGGTGTTGGATATGTTGCTTATATAGGTGGAGCAGATGCTGCTTATACCTTCTCAACCAATACAGGTGCAGCTACCACTAAACTCAATACAGGAGCTATTACACTCACTCCAACCCGTACGGGAATAACAGCCGCCAAACGTGGCTTTAATCTGGTTGGTAATCCATATCCTTCATTTTTAGACTGGAATGCAGTAGTAAAAACCAATATTCGACCCACTATATGGTACCGCACATACACTTCGGGAAGCACTATGCAATTCGATACTTTTGATGGAACCAATGGAACCAGTCTTGGCATTAACGGCCTTGTAAGTCAGTATATACCGCCCATGCAGGCATTTTGGGTAAAAGTTACTACCGATGGCCTAGCCGGTTCGTTAGTATTAAACAACACTATGCGTTCACATCAGAATCAAAGCTTAAATAATCGATTGAGAGCTCCATCTGTTGAGAAATCTCCAGTTTTGAGGTTAAAGGTATCAAATGGTATAAATGCTGATGAAGCTTTGGTGGTAGTCAATACAAACGCAACTGATGGATTCGATCCTTATGATTCCCCTAAAATGCCGAATAATAATGTTGATATTCCCGAAATTTATACTTTGTTGGGCAATGAGGAAATTGTAATAAATAACTTGAATGATATTAGCACTAACAAAGAATTAGAATTAGGTTTCAGAACCGGAAAATCCAATGTTTTTAGTATTAAAGCGAGCCAAGCGAGCAATTTTAATGCAGAAACAAGAATTATTTTAAAAGATAATTTATTAAATAAAGAGTTAGATATTACAGAAGGAGCAGTTTATGACTTTAGTTCAGATATAATAGATAATGCAACTCGATTTAAAATTCTATTCAGAACGGTGTCAATCACCACAGGAGTTGAATTCAACGAAACTGACAATGATAAAGTGTTTGTTTATAAGAATACAAATAAGCAAATTGTAGTTAACTGTGTTGAAGCGTCAAACAAGAACGCAATGCTCACTGTACATAATTTTGTGGGACAAAAAATTGTACAAACCTCCACAACAGGTCTAAATACAGTGATTGAAAAATCATTCAATCAGGGAATTTATTTCGTGACTGTGACTATAGCAGATAAAAACATCACAAAGAAAGTAATCATCAATTAAACTCGTCAATTTAAAGTTTGATTAAAATCAACAGCAATATGAATAAAAAAGATATAATTATTAAAAAAACTTATTGTCAGCCATTTATTACGCAAATAAAGCTTGATAATGAAATCTCATTGGCGTTACAATCGGATGTTAATCCCTCTGGAGAACCAACATTCTCACAATCAACTGATTATTTTAAAAATGATCCTTTTAGAACAAATATTGTTTAGAAATTCAATGTAAATAATACTGACAAATGTATTTATAGTAAAAAAATGGTTGACTGTCTATGTTCTTGAATTTCAAGATACTTCTGATTCGTCAATTAAGTTAATAAATAATCATAACTGTCCGAACAAATTTCAAGAATAAAAAATAGAAAAGCTCAAAAGTATTACATTTGTAGTTGCGAAACTCAAATTACACACAAAAGAACTTTTCTATGAATACAAAATTAGGAAAAAAATCAGAATCACCAAT
>JBBRHJ010000148.1:0-8978 GCA_038222885.1 Bacteroidales bacterium
TGTTCAGTTGAAATATTTCCCAATCAATTCAATTAATTTATCTTTTTGTACCGGTTTCGAGATGTAATCATTACAACCAGCTTCACGGGCAATATCTTTTTCTCCGGTTTGTGCAAAATCTGTTAAGGCAATAATTATCACTTTGTTGTTAAATTTCCGAATCTGTTTGACAGCCTCATAACCATCCATCTCTGGCATTCTGACATCTGTAATAATCAAATCAATATCAGGATTATCCCTGCATACAGCAACTTCTTCAACTCCATTTTTCACCCTGAATACTTGAGCTGCAAACTTTTTTACGATTAATGAAATTAATCTTCCTGAACCCTCATCATCATCGGCAACAAGTATTTTTAAACCACCATCTGATAATAATTCACTGTGATCCAATTCCATTTCCTAATTACCAATTGATTCTTCTGGCCTTACATAACGAGGTAGCGTGAACGAAAATTCTGAACCTTTGCCGACTTCGCTTTCGACCCAGATTTTGCCGCCCAATATTTCAATCAGATTTTTGGATAAAGTCAAGCCAAGCCCATTGCCGCCATATTTTCGGGTGAAAGCTGATTCGATCTGCCTGAAACGTTCAAATATTTGTTTGTGATATTCAGGAGATATACCAATTCCAGTATCCTTTACATGAAATTTCACCATATTATCAACCAGTTGATAACCAATTTCGATAGTACCTTTATCAGTGAATTTTATAGCATTACCAATTAGGTTGTTGAAAATCTGTGTCAGACGTTCTGCATCCGACTGTATGAAAATTTCAGGCTCTGATTGAGGAATATTAAGCAAAAATGTAAGGTTTCTGGCTTCACATTCATTGGCATTTTGGTATAACATACCTTCCATAAATTGATTTACTTGTATCAGGCTGTTTCTGATTGTAATTTCTCCGGCTTCCATCTTCGAAATATCCATAATATCACTGATAATGGCTAGCAGGTTATTTCCATTGCTTACTATGTGATGAATAAATTCAGCTTTTTGTTCCTCTTCGAAATAAGGATCAGCCAATAAGTCAGAAAAGCCGATGATACTGTTTAATGGTGTACGGATTTCGTGGCTCATATTGGCCAGAAAAGCTGATTTTAAGCGATCCGACTCTTTGGCCTTAGACAATGCTTTTATAAGTTTCTGTTCCGTATTTTTCAGGTCTGATATATCTATTACAGAGGATTGATACCCAATGAAATTATTGCCAGCATCTATTAAAGTGCTCGCATTTGCGTAGGCACTAAATTCTGAACCGTCCTTTTTGATACCAACATATTCGCCAGTCCAATATCCTAATTTATTCAAGTCCGTCACAATTTTTATGGCATCATGTTCATTTTTTATGAACTTTGAAATAGGTTTTCCGGTAACTTCGTCAAAAGAATCATAGCCCCAAATGTTTAAAAAGGCATTGTTTACATCAGTTAATATTCCGTTTGTATCAGCAATACTATTTGCAGATACTGAACTGTCAAATACAATATTTTTCAGTAACAATTCAGTTTCTCTCTGCTTTCGCTCTGTAATATCTCGCGCAATGCCATAATAAAATACATTTTCGTACTGCTTAAACTTTTTACCACTTATTTCTACAGGAACGAAAGTTCCATCTTTTCGAAGATGAGTTGTTTCAAAAATGAGTTGTTCATTAAAAGGAATACTTGTCCAAAATTTTAAAAATTCAGCCATTGGGTAATTGGGGTCAATTGAATCTATCATTGAACCAATAATTTCATCTTTAGACCTACCCAACATAGCAGAGGCAGCTTGATTGGTATCAATTGTAGTTCCGTCTTCTGCCATTAAATAAATTGCATCGGAAGCTGTTTCTACCAGGTTTTTGTATTTTTCTTCGTTTTCTTCGGCTTTTTCTTTGGCTATTATCAAAGCATTTTTATCTATCTTTTTTTGTAAGACAAGTCCAGCTTGTTTTACAAACACTTCAATAAAACTGCTATCAGTAATAACTTGTTTATTAAACGTGAGGAAATGAATGGCTCCTAATAATTCATCATCTTTATTTATACCAATGGTATAAATTTTATGAAGGCCAATTAATTTTTCAATAGCACTCGCAACTAATGCAGGAAATTCTGAGGCTGAGAAGTCGGCCAAACCACCTTCGAATTCAATAAAATTGCCAGACCTGAAATAATCATTGTGAAGGTCTTTGAGCTTGTACATTTTGCCGATTGGATTGTATCCTAAAATATTCAAGATATTCATTAAAAGGCTTTTATCCAAACCAGAAACGACTTCAAGCCAGGTTTGTTGGGCCGATTCATCTATTGAAACATAAAGGACGATCGAGTTTGGATAATGTTTTTGTAGATTTTCGGCAACAAATTTGTAAATGCTCTTCAAATCAGGCAGCAAAAGCATTTCAGAAGTTAAATGATTAAGCAATTTGAATTTTCTCTCACTTTCTTCGGCTTTTTCTTTTGCTTTTCTCAATTCATTTTCGATAAGTTTACGTTCTGTAATATCTTGAACTGTACCTTTTAAAACAATTACTTTCCCCTTTTTATCTAAAACCGGTTGGCAAATTGTAACAAGTGTTCTAATTTGCTTATCGGGTCTACAAATACGATACTCAAAATTATATGGAATTCCATTTTCAACGGCATTATTTGCGTTTTTATCAAACATCTCCCAATCGTCAGGATGAACTAATTTTTTCTGCGCTTTATATTCGGGAGCACTACTTTCCTGTCCTATACCATAAATACGAAATACTTCCTCCGACCATTTTGGGTTTTCAGTTGCAGGATCATAAACCCAACTGCCTATATGCGCTAATAGATGCAATTGCAAAAGGCAAAAAATTTAATTCACGATTAAGATTCGCATTTTGAACAAGTGAAAAAGAATCAAAAACAATGACAAGAAAAACAAACCTTGATATATTAGTAAGTTCGGTAACTTCAAAAAACCGAGCAATCAGAGGTGCTGTAAAAAAAAGAATAGTATATATTGAAATTGACACTGCAATTTGAACAAAGAACACAGAAGAAAGATCTTTTTGATTTGGATTCTTATCCCTAATTATAGCTTGTGAAAAGCCACTATCTGCAAAAACTGCTGATATAGTGGTAAATACAATTACAATTTCTAAAATCCCAAATTCATAAGGACCAAGTGTTCGAGCCAATATCATAGTCACAATAAAACTCATTATTCCACTGCCTACAGTTCCTGTGGAAGTCCATAAAAAGCCTTTTATTGCTTTATCCTTAATACTACTCATCTATTTTCTGGTTTTAATTACCTTACAAGGGCTACCAACAGCAATACTATTTACTGGTATATCCTTTGTAACTACAGATGATGCGCCAATAACACTTCCTTCTCCAATATTAACTCCATCAACAACAATAGCATTTGCACCTAACCATACATTATCTCCAATTTTAATCCCTTTACTGTGTACTCCTTGTTCTTTAATATTTATTGAAGTATCAGAAAATATATGATTGGAACCCATTATAATACAATTTGGAGCAATCATACAGTAATCACCAATAGTAACCAGTCCCATAACCAAACTATTTCTATTAACAGTGCAATTATTTCCAATAATTATTTTGTTTATTTTGTTGCATCTAATTTCTACATTATCTCCAATATTTACATTGTTTCCAATTGAAACATTTCTAAATATACTTACATTTGTAGCAATCTTCACATTTTGTCCAAAATTAATATCATCACCATATATCTGTGCATTACGTCCTACCCGAAGTCGTTTAGCACTAAAATTTAACATACATAGATTATAAAAAAATCCATTTAAATACCGGAAAGCGACCTTTGTATAATAGACTAAGTTGAGTAGTTTCATATTTATAAATTATTAAAAAAAACTTCTCTGGATTTTAACACTTTTATAACTCTTGCAGGATTACCAGTAACTATACTCCATGCAGGTACATCTTTTACAACTATTGCACCAGCACCTACTATTGCTCCTTCATTTATTGTAACACCAGGCATCACTATCGCTCCCATTCCAATAACGCACCCTTTTTTTAAAACAATCTTACTAACAGTATGAGGTAATTGATTGTAATCATCGTAAATGAAGTAATTATTCAAATCTCGTTTGTGGCATAATAATAATGATCGACTTGCAATCCACACTCCTTCTTCAATAATAATACTTGACGCATAACCTATATCATAATACACATCGTATCCTATATTAATTTTGCCTTTTACCTGTACTCCAGTTAGTTTCCATAAAAAAGGTCTAATTCTTTTACTAATATTATTTAGGATAACCCAATTTTTTGCAATTTTAAATATGTACCATTTAATAATAGCGAAAAATCTATTAATGATTTTTTTTACTATTATAGTCGGTTTAACTCTTAACATTTGACACTTTTTTTTATTTGCATAATTTATAACTTCTTTAGTGTTAATTTTCACCTCTTATAATTTCGCATCCACTCCACTCCCCAATATCCCCTTCACATCATATACCACACTCAGCTCTTTCTTCAATGCATCGAAATCCATATCTAAAAACTCATTATGAGCTACACCCAGGACAATGCCATCGTAACGTCCACTGAGCTTGTCGAATGTGTTAAGTGTAGTAATACCATATTCATGCATCACTTCCTCTGGGTTGGCCCAAGGGTCGTATACATTCACATTTACGCCATAATCTTCGAGCGCATGAATCACATCTACAATTTTGGTATTGCGCACATCGGGGCAGTTTTCTTTAAAAGTAATGCCCAGCATCAAAACCTGCGAATTGTTCACATTAATGTTCTTCTTGATCATGGTCTTTACTACTTCGGTGGCTACATATTGTCCCATGCTATCGTTGAGTCTGCGTCCGGCTAAAATGATTTCAGGATGGTAACCGTATTCTTGTGCTTTTTGTGCCAGGTAATAAGGATCAACGCCAATACAATGCCCCCCAACCAATCCCGGTTTAAATGGAAGAAAGTTCCATTTGGTTCCGGCAGCTTCCAATACTGCGTGGGTATCAATACCCATCCGGTTAAAGATTTTGGCCAGTTCGTTTACAAAAGCAATGTTAATATCGCGCTGCGAGTTTTCAATAACC
Source organism: Bacteroidales bacterium (assembly GCA_038222885.1). Lineage (GTDB taxonomy): Bacteria > Bacteroidota > Bacteroidia > Bacteroidales > Paludibacteraceae > Paludibacter. The sequence continues at coordinate 5,093 of JBBRHJ010000148.1, forward strand.
TTGGCTGCTTCGGCAACTTTTATGGTAGGGGCGAGGTGTGTTCCGGCTGTAATCACCGAACGGTAAACGGCATCAACGGTTTCACCAATTTCAGGAGTAGAACCGGAAGTTACTTTTTTAATCTTTTCAACGGTATGTTCCTTGTCGCCCGGATTAATACGTTCGGGAGAATAACCTGCAAAAAAGTCAACATTAAACTTCAAACCGGATACCCGCTCCACTACCGGGATACAATCTTCTTCGGTTGCTCCGGGATACACAGTAGATTCATAAACCACAATGTCACCTTTGGAGAGTACTTTGCCAACAGTTTCGCTGGCTTTAACCAATGGTGTTAAATCGGGTCGGTTGTTTTTGTCCACAGGAGTTGGAACGGTAATGATGTAGAAGTTGCAATTGTGGATGTCTTCAAGAGAAGTACTGCAATATAGACCGGCCCCCCTCTTATCCCCCCGTAGGGGGGAAGATGAAGAAGTGCTTTGTTCGGGGTTGTTCGTACTTGTTGGATTGTAATTGAGTAAAGCGGCTTTAAGGGTTTGTTCATCTATTTCGAGGGTAGCATCGTGTCCGGTCACCAGTTCTGCAACACGTTGTTTGTTGATGTCGAAACCAACGGTTGGGTATTTGGTTGAGAAAAGGCGGGCGAGAGGCAGACCTACGTATCCGAGGCCGATAACCGCTATTTTAATGTTTTTCATTGGGTGTTAATTTTATTTAAGGTTGTGTTGTTTTTGATTCTCAGTAGGTTTCAATTCGTGAAATTCGCTACATATTTAGCCAGTACCATTTTACTGCTTCTTTTAATCCGTTGCGTAGATTAAATTGTGGATTGTAATTTAATAACGTTTTTGCTTTTTCGATGGATGCCAGTGAATGTGGTATATCGCCTATTCGGTTAGGTCCATGCAAAATTTCCACCTGATTGATTTCAGTATCAAATTCAGACATGAATTCTTTTAGGTATCCGACCAACTGGTTGAGAGTCGTCCGGTCTCCAAATGCCGTATTGTAAACTGTATTTACTGCTTGTGTATTGTTGGTTGTAAGTGCCAGCAAGTTCATTTGAATCACATTATCGATGTAAGTAAAATCCCGTGAATATTCACCATCACCATTGATGTTTACCGGCTCATGGTTCATCAATTGTTTTACAAAAAGCGGAATCACTGCAGCATAAGCGCCGTTGGGATCTTGCTTGCGGCCAAAAACGTTGAAATATCTTAATCCAATTGTTTCCAAGCCATAAGTTCGGGCAAACACATCGGCATATAATTCATTCACATATTTAGTCACCGCATAAGGTGAAAGTGGTCGGCCGATAATGTCTTCCACCTTGGGCAGGTTTTCCGAATCGCCATATGTGGAAGAACTGGCCGCATAAATAAATCGTTTTACTTTGGCATCGCGTGCTGCAACCAGCATATTTAAAAAACCACCAATATTTACATCGTTGGTTGTAATGGGGTCGTTTATTGATCGGGGCACAGAACCCAAAGCAGCTTCATGCAGAACGTAATCAACTCCATTAACAGCAGATTGGCAATCGGATAAATTGCGAATATCACCGGTAATCAATTTAAAATTTGGATTTGCTAAAAATGGTTCAATGTTTTCCATTTTACCAGTAGCAAAATTATCCAGGCACACCACTTGATGATCTAAATTAAGCAGGGCTTCACAAAGGTTTGAGCCTATAAATCCGGCTCCACCGGTAATGAGGATTTTCATATTGGAGATTATGGGGTTTCAAGTTCCAGGTTGCTGCTTCGTTCCACGCTGTGATGCGCTACTGAGAACTGCGACTGCGACTGAATACTTTCTTCTCTGTGGTTAAAAAGAGTTACGGGTTACGGGTCTTAAGTTTCAAGTTTCAAGTTTCAGGTTTCAAGTTTCAGACTGCTTCGTTCCTCGCAGTGATGCGCTACTGAGAACTGAGACTGCGACTGAATACTTTCTTCTCTGTGGTTAAAGAGAGTTACGGGTTACAGGTTTCAAGTTTCAGGTTTCAGACTGCTTCGTTCCACGCTGTGATGCGCTACTGGGAACTGAGAACTGCGACTGAATACTTTCTTCTCTGTGGTTAAAAAGAGTTACAAGTTTCAAGTTTCAAGTTTCAAGTTTCAGACTGCTTCGTTCCACGCTGTGATGCGCTACTGAGAACTGCGACTGCGACTGAATACTTTCTTCTCTGTGGCTAAAAAGAGTTACAAGTTTCAAGTTTCAAGTTTCAAGTTTCAGACTGCTTCGTTCCTCGCAGTGATGCGCTACTGAGAACTGCGACTGCGACTGAATACTTTCTTCTCTGTGGTTAAAAAGAGTTACGGGTTACAGGTCTTGAATTTTAAATTGTCAATTGTAAATAAATAAATTGTCAATCATTCATTCTTTTTTAAGGCTTTGCGCCGCATACAAAACACCTTGCGGCTGTTTAATCAGGCCTTGCAACTGCTTTAGCAAACCTTGCAGCCAAGTCGTAAGAGCTTGCAATCAATTTTTAAGTGCTTGCAGGCACTTTTTAAGAGCTTGCAGGCGTTTATACACCCCTTGCAACAGCTTTTAAATGCCTTGCGGAGGTTTTTTAAGATCGTGCAACTGTTTTTTAATGCCTTGCAACCGTTTATGAACATCGTGCAACAGCTTTTAAAGGTCGTGCAGGCTTTTATTTAGGCTTTGCAATTAGGATTTTGCTCATTTTTGTTCAGGCCCTAAAAAACCCACCCCTGAATGATTGAGATTGAATGAATCCATCACATTCGGGGATGGGAATAAAGTTTACAGATGCAGTTTGAAGTTTTCAGGCCTAACGATTATGCTTCGGGAGCAGCAGCTCCATTTGGTTTAGCCTTATCTTCTTCGGGTTTACTCACCCGGCGCACTTGTTTCATCAGTTGCGCAAAGGTATAATCCTTCAGTTTGGCTTTATCGGTTTGTTTAAACAGAATTTTGCCGATGTCGCAAATCTCAACCATTTGAGTATATAGTGCATTGAGCATACCCTGGTTGTTTTGAACCATCGCCGCACGGGTCGAAACCAAGGTGTATCGCTTATTCTTGTCGTCGGCCAAAGCAGTACGGGCATCCAGAAATTTTGCTTTGAGCTCGTCGGTCAGCCCTTTAGCCGTCAATTGGGTGTAGTACTTCGTGATGTTTGCATCAACGGTTAACAGGAGTGGCAGCAAGCTTTCCACCTCATGGGCGTAGGCATTTTTGCGCATTTTAACCGTACCAAAGTCAGTTTTTGTCATGGGTATACTTGCACCGGCCAGCTGTATGTACCCTTCGAGGCGGTTAATAGAGTCAATGAGCGCATCGCACACCGAATACGAATGCTCATTGATGAGTTTCAGTTCCACAGTTTCCGACTTGGGAGCAACCAACTCTTGAACAGCCGCAATGCTGGCTTTATAGCTGTCAATATACAGCTGATTAAACACAGGCGAATAGCCGGAAAAGGGTTGATGGTCGCGTTCGAGACTAAGGGCAACAAACCCATTAATGATGGGCAGTTCTTCGTTTTTGCAGTTGTAACTGCGTGGGATAATTCCATTCATAACATTTAATTTAAAGGTTTGTAATGATGTAAATAGAACAATAAGGATTTTTATTTACATCAAATTTACAAAACAATTAAATATAAGTCAATAGTTTTATAAAATAAAATATAACACCGCAGGTGTTCTATTTTCATAACCTTAGGTCAACGACCTAAGGACAAGGAGTACAACACAACAACTGCCTGAAAGGTAGGACAACATCAATTCCCTTTGCAGATAAATAGCTTAGGCAAAAGACAAAAATTTAATCAGTTAATAGGTCGCAGCGATGCTGCTTTTGGCAATTCTGTATTCATTTTTCTACAAATAGCTCGCAGCGATGCTGCTTTTCA
>JBBRHJ010000149.1:0-8975 GCA_038222885.1 Bacteroidales bacterium
TATATGTGTCAACATGTCATAAAAATAAAGGTATCGAAATGCATTTCAAGAATATTGATTAATTATCAATCTCATCAAGTAATCGAATATATTTATGCTATTTTGTAGTAGTTTTCATAAAACTGGGGAGTGTGCTTAAAATAGAGTACCCGACATACAAAAAAAGCTGTTCTTTCGGACAGCCTTATTTTTATGGTTAATCAAAACTAATCGGAATAGATATGTCCTTTACGGAATACGTTCATAATCAGCACAATTCTATTGCAGGGAATATTCCATCAGAAGAACTTAGCTGTGGAATGCAGATTCGACATTAGACTGTTTTTTTCTGCAATTTCGGTTATACAAATTTTTTATAGGATTATAATAGCTTAAATGGTATTGTAAGACCGATTACAAGTCCCACAGCTTTCGAAGTACTGTATAAATCAACAATTTGATGAATTTTATCAGTAATGGCTGTTGACCCTATAAAATTAGCAGGTTGCTTGGTGGTTAAATTGTAGGTGAGATCAAATAAAGTTACTCTTAACGCGGTGTAAGTGAGGAGATACCAATACCATTTACTTTTGTTATAATTAATAAAGAAGGGCGAATACAACAATACACCTATAGAAGCGGCATTGAAAAAATGACCCATAGTTTTCGAATTTGAATTGTTTAATCCATCACCAATAGCGTTAAGTATAACAGCTGTAGAGTAAAGTCCAATCACTTTCAATTTGTCTAACTTCTTCTTATTGTCCAAACGGAGTAACTCTTTATATGCATTGTGTTCATAGTTCTCCACATATTGCAAAGATAGGTTCAATAATGGTTGTAAATCGTAAGCAGACAAAGGCATTATATTGTAAAATTGATTATTTTCAATTCTTAATAGATTTGGAATTTCTGACCTTGCAATATTAATACTATCTGAGCTATTTTCTTCTTGTGATTTGAATATATCTTCAGTAAGATTGGATTGAAATGAATTTAGTTCTAATGGATCAATTGTTAAGTATTTTTTTTCTGTTTTTAATGGATTTAGTGTTTCAGACCTCTCTACATTAATACTGTCTAAGATATTAACATCTTCAAACACCAATTTTCCTTCAGGGTGATTGGATTGGATTGATCTTAGTTCTAATGAATCAATTGTTATTCCCAAATTTGAAACATTCAATTTGATTATTAATGAGTCAATCTCAATTTTGTTATCGTTTACATAAATTTTTTCTGCAAAAACATTCATAACGAATAATGATGTCAGCATTATGAATATTAACTTACTCATGATTTTTTTTCTAAGAAAGTGGATAAATAATTCAACATTTACTTTATAACAAAACTTCTAACATTTGTAATAGTTATTCACTATGTCTTGTAGTAATAAAAATAGAAGTTTGTATCTCCGAAATATAAATATAATTAAATTACTCTGAACTACCAACATTGCATACTTGTTTTATAACATAAATATGTGCACAAGTAAAAATGTAGTTTTAAAGTACTTGATAGAATCTGAAAATAATTTATATATATTTCTTTATCAATACATTATGAATATGATAGCACCTATTCTGTTACAATTCTGATGTTGTAAATTTCTATAATTTATCATATTCACATTAATCTGATAGTATTTTCAATAACAAAACTGAAAACTTTAAGCAACTAGTGTTCAGTTTAGTATTATTCAAAAAAGACTATTTTGTAATAAATAATCTTACATAAATAATCTTACATAAATAATAAAAATATAGAATACTTTGAATTATCATTTTCTACAACCAATCATTGATGTTAAAAAAACAGAGACTAGCCCAAAATAAAATGGGGCAGCCTCTTTTTCTTTAAGTATGTCGGAGTATTCGTTTTATTGGCTCTATTGAACCCATTAAAACACAGAATAATTATAATCCTTGCTTTTAAAATTTACGTTGATATTAGATACTTAACATGTACCTTAACAGCCTCAATATCTTGCCTATCTGGATGAGAAAGTGCATAATTGCAATTGTTAATCAAACTTAAAGTATTAAGATGTTCAGGTTGTTCCTCTAGCTTTTTTTGATACCATTCGAATACATTATTTGTCATTTTTCCTTGACAGATATAACTATCAATAATTGTGTTCGAAGCTGATATATATTGTTTTACGTCAGTCATAATCTTATCAAAATAAACTGCTGCCCCGCCCCAACCAGCAGTTCCAAATAGAAAAATTTTCATATTTTCCAAAGTTCCTAAGTGTCTCTTCATTTTTTCGGTACAAGTACCTAGAAAAAACCAGAAACCTACAAATATTATTTCAGCATCATGAGTTAATACTCAGGCGGGTTTGCCATAATAAACGCAAGAGTTTTCATCCAATTCTTCTTTTATCGCTTGAGCTATAATTTCCGTATTTCCAGTATTGCTGGAATAAACTATCATATATTTCATATTTGTTCCTCTACCATTTGAAAGTTGTGATTTGTTTGACTTTGGATAATTTCCGTTATCTTAAATCTGCTAATCATCGGATATAAGAAAGATAAGTTTTGTTTATTTCAATAAAATAAGTGACTTATTATTGATACTGAATATAAATGGGCTGTGGTTTGAGTTTCATTAAATCTTCAGGAGTTAACAAGACATTCGGTGCTTTCTTCAAATCATTTTTGTAAAACAACTTAAATCCAGTAAACTGAACTGGCTCTTTTCGAATATAAAGTTGGTATGTACTTCTTTTTAAGATTGGTTCGCCCCAACCATCCATGTGCATTACTATTTGTACTTCTGGTCGTAAAACTATGTTTTTATAGTTCCTCACCATGCCTTGAGTAAAGCGATGAACGACTAAAATTTTGGGAGTTAATTTATTCTTTTTTACTAATTCAGCCAAATAATTAGAGCAATAATTTACATCAGCCGCATCAATTGTTCCAATCTTTTTGCCAGGAATACTACCATCTTTCATCGAGAATTCAGGATCAATTCCCAAATGAACATGAGGCATTTTCAGGTATTTTTCCAATCGAGGTACTTCGTTTTGATAAGTACTTTGGCAAACCTGAATATCTAAAAATACGATTGCATTGTGCATACGAGCTATCGCCAATACTGAATCGATTTGAGCCTCGGGCATTCGTTTGCAATAGGTTTTATCAGGCATTGGAGTTCCTTGAGCCACTACTGCGATATAGTGCAAAGCAGGCTGCACGGGTGTTAAGCTATCCGCTTTTTCCCACGCAGCAACCTCAGCATGCAACTTTTGCCACAACTCAGCAGGCGGATATTCACCCAGTGCTCCCATTTTTTTTGAATACAAATTACCATAATAAGCTACTATTCTTTTGAATGGCAAAATAGCTCCGTACTGAGGAATTGGCTGATTTTTAACAGGCCATAAACCTGTGGTATCTCCATTGATTAAAAAGTTAACTTTTTGTATATAAGCCGCCGAATCGACAGTTAAGGGATGTTCCTTTTGTAATTCGGTGTTAGATTCTACAGACTCATCAGTTGAATTTGTTTTAGTTCCTTCCGATTTTTTAGAACAGCCTATAAGTGAGGCGATAAGAAAGAGAAAAAGAATTTTTTTCATTGATTGTATAAATTAGATAAATGATTGATAATTAGTGGTACTATAAAACTATAAAGAACACAAAATACATCAAAATTGAAAATTTTACTTATAACAAGTCTTTAATAAAAAAATAATTTTGCATTTATCTGTGATAATTGTATATTTTGTGTTCTAATCTTTTTAAACTTATTGATATTATTGATATTATCGAAAGCTTCGCTTCATAGATCGTAAAAGACCTTGTTGTGAGATTTCTGTAGCAATAATCCGTCGTACACTTTGTAAAGGATAAACAGAATCGCGCTTAGTACTTAGGATAAACGACAGTTTGAAATACTTATCTAAACTCTCCATGGCTGCCCTGTTGCTTATACCATAAGGATATGCCCAATAACTAACAGGTTTAGCAGTAATACTTTCTAGCTTTTCTCTGGGTGCAGCGACATTTTTCTTCCAGTCTTCTTCTGTTAAATATTTGCTTACCATAGTATGATCCCAGCTATGAAGTCCAACTTCATGACCCGCTTTCGACAATGCAGCAATCTGTTCCGTGGTCATGTAGTTTTTCTTGTTATAAGTGATAGTCATAATAAAGAAAACTCCTCTAAACCCACGTTTTTCCATTTCTTTAGCCGCAATTTCATAATGCTCCACTCTGGAGTCGTCGAAAGTTATCATCACTGGTTTTTCGGGTAATGTTTTGTTATACAACAGATAATCATAAAGTTGCGATGGCAAAATAGAAGTATACCCGCTGTCGACCAATACTTGCATGTGAGCTGCAAAGGTTTCAGGACTTACCGAATAATCGTCTTTTCGTCCAGTTTCTATGCGATGGTAGCACAGAACAGGAACTTGTTGTTTTGCCAAAATCTGGGCTGCATTGTTTTTAATTTGCTCCTTTTCAACTTTTTCTATTTTATCAACTTGGAGACTATCCGCCTTTTCAGCTTGATCGGTTGATTTAAATTGACAAGATGTTAAAATGGACAATGTTAGGATAGAAATTATTAGTGAATGCTTCATGTTAGTTAATGTTTTATTTAGATATAATTAGGTTATACTATTGATATAATGAAAGTTAATCTACTTTTTCATAGCCTGATAAATAATTTCATGAATTCGTGGGCGTATACTCAAAGTTGATAATTTATTGGGTCCATCATTGGGATAAGTTCGGTTACTCAAAAACACATAAACCATTTGATTTACAGGATCCACCCAAACACAAGTTCCGGTATAACCAGTATGGCCATAAACCTCAATTGGGGCAGATGCGCCGCAAGGATTTGAATTTGGCTTATCGGGACGTGGTTTATCAAATCCCAAGCCTCTATGTCCGCTTGAAGAAAGAGTTTGAGTAAAAAGCTCACAAGTAGCTGTACTCAAATACCGCCTTCCATTCAATTCACCCTTATTCAGCAACATTTGATACAGACTTGCTAAGTCAGTCGCAGTTGAAAATAAACCTGCATTTCCTGAAACTCCGCCTAAAAAAGCAGCAGCTGGATCATTCACCCAACCTTGAATTATTCCAGTTCGCAATTCCTCTTTTTTAAGTGTTGGCGCAATATTTTCTTGGGAATGAGTCCGCAAAGGTAAATAACAAATACTCGTAAGATTCATCGGTTTATAAAATTCTTTATCGAGAAATTGATCCATAGAAGTGCCAGTTATCTTTTCAACAATTTCCTTCAACGAAATAAAATTGATACAGCTATATCGATAAGTTTTCTCCAACAATTTAGTTTCAGCTATCCGTTGCATAGCAGCTTCATGGAAACTTTTATGGATATAAAAACTATCTCCCAACTGAATATTAAAGACAGAATCGGGTTTTTTCGACACTAAATCAGCTTTATATTGCAGCGTTTTGCTGCTCATCGTTACTGTCGGTTTTGGTAAGTTCTCACTATCACGACTTAAAGGAATAGCTTCAACAGCAGATTTGTAAAAAGGCAAATAAGCAGGTAAACCACTTTCATGAAACAAAACGTCAGTAATTGTAATATTTTGTTTATCAGTATTTTTCAAAAAATCAAGGTAGGTTGAAGCCGAATCTGTCAATTTTAATCTGCCTTCATCGTAAAGTTTCATAACCGCCAGCAAAGTAGCGGAAGTCTTGGTAACAGATGCCAAATCGAAAAGCGTTTCTGTGGTTATTTTTTGAGAACTCTCATAAGTAAATGTACCAAAAGCCTTATTATAAACACTTTTGCCATTTTTAAGCACTACTACCTGACAACCCGGAAATGCTTTATTTCTAATTCCTTCCAACACAATTAATTCAATTTGATTGAGTTTCAGTGAATTTAATCCAACTGATTCAGGTATATATTGCGGACTTTCGTGTGTAGAAGTAGGAATTGAGAAAAAGAGAAAAGACTCATTTAAGTCATTATTAGCGAATAAGCTTGGATTGATACTTGTTAATGGAGAGAGTATTACAAGAAAGTTTAATAGATAATATCTTAGTTTCATATTCTTATTATTTGATAATCAATTGAATAGAGAAAATAGAGAATAATTTTAAAATTCTATCAAAAGTAAGAATAATTATGAACACTTGGTTCTATTTTTATAACTATTCTATAATTGATTGAAATTAAAACATTGGAGTAGAATTAACCCATTCATACCAAGCATTTAATAGGGTGAAAGTGTGTTATTACATTAGTCAACAAACTAAATAAAATAAGGTTAAAATCGGTTTATTATGAACATAAGTTCAAAACTATGTGTATCTTTGCATCGTGAATTAGAAATAAATCAAAGATTAAATTCGATTTCTAACCGCTTTATTGACAACGTGGATATTTCAAAATTACTAACAAAATTCAAATCAAATGCCTCGTCCAAAACAATTTCGTAAAATAGTTTCTCCACCAATAATGGTAGGATTTAAACCTTTCGGCATTCCACGAAAAGAATTGGAGTCAGTGATTTTGTCGTTCGATGAATACGAAGCTGTTCGATTGCTCGACTATGAAGGACTTATGCAGGAACAAGCCGCCGAACGTATGAATGTTTCGCGACCAACCTTGACAAGAATCTACGAAAATGCACGCAAAACAATAGCACGAGCATTTGTAGAATGTAAGATGATAGTAATTGAAGGGGGAAATGTAGAATTTGAGCGTGAATGGTTCAGGTGCCGGAAATGTCATAAATTAGTTGAAGGTCTTGAAAACCACAAACCATGCAGAAACTGTGTGAGTTACGGAAATGATGAACTCACACCGGTTAATCCTGAAAAATTATGAAAGCAGTTGTATTGTCAGACAATAGAAGAATAAATGATAACTTTGAGATCGAACATGGTCTATCGATATATCTCGAAACCAATCAACACAAACTTTTATTAGACACTGGAGCATCTGACATATTTATTCGCAATGCCGAGAAAATGAATATTGATTTACGGGAAGTTGATTATGTGTTTATTTCGCACGGACATGCCGATCATATTGGAGGTTTGCCTGCATTTTTGAAACTAAACACTCGAGCAAAAGTCATACTTTCGGCCAATATAATGGGTAGCGAGTATTTTTCAAAGCGAAATGGAATGCATAAAATAAGCATTGATTTTGATTTCTCAGAAATTGCCGAACGATTGATAATTGTTGACAAAGAGCTGATTTTAGAAGATGACATTCATATTTTTGTTAATAATTCTGATTCGTATTCTCAACCCAAAGGCAATTTGAATTTATATCGTAACAATGAAAAAAACGAATTAATTCATGATAATTTTAATCACGAATTGATTTTAACAGTAGGCTCGGAGAAACTCTTTGTATTTACAGGCTGTGCACATACGGGTATACTTAATATTTTACAAACATTAAAAGAAAAGTCAAATTTACCAGTTCGCTGGGTGATGGGTGGTTTTCATCTACTGGATACTAAAAATGGAAATAGTTTTGAAACAGATGCCGAACAATGGGAATTAGCTAAATACTTAAAGAACACTTATCCCCTAACCGATTTTATAACAGGACATTGTACTGGCGAAAGAGCTTATAGCCAACTTAAAACAGTCTTAGAATATCAACTCATTCACTTTTTTAGTGGATACCAATTAATTGAACAAAAGAACAATTAATTACAAACATAAATTTAAAAAAGATGGATAAATGTATCGCAATTCCAATGGAAAATGGAGTTTTATGTGCTCATTTTGGGCATTGTAAGTATTTTGCAGTTGCAACAGTTGTAAACACACAAATTACAGAAATGAAGGAGCTGACTCCTCCCGAACATGAATCAGGTGTATATCCACGTTGGGTGGCTTCGCTTGGTGTAACCGATGTTATTGCTGGAGGAATTGGTCAAAAGGCAATTACGTTATTAAACAACCAGAATATCAATGTCTTTGTAGGAGCTCCGTTTTCAAGTGCAAAAGAAATCATTGAAAACTTTTTGGCCGATAAACTAACCTTAAATGCCAACTTTTGCAACCACGATGACGACCACAACCACAATTGTAAGCATTAATTCAAATATATTTCTAAATTTGCAACATGAAGCAAAGAAAGGTCTTTTAGGAATAAAATTCAACATTCAAAAAACAACTTATGATTACACACGATTATCAATTTAGAGTGGCTTACCCTGACACCGACCAAATGGGAACTATGCACCATGCAAATTATGTAAAGTATTATGAACTAGCACGCTGGGATCTTTTCCGAAGTATTGGAATACCTTACAAATCAGTAGAAGAAGCCGGAATAATGTGCCCAGTAATTCGTATGAATTTTAAATTTATCAAAACTACCTCTTATGATGAATTACTAACAGTTCGTACTTCTATTAAAGCATTCAAAGGCGTTAGGATATGGTTCAGTTACAAATTGTACAACGGACAAAATGAGTTGATTAACGAGGCGGAAACTGAACTTGCTTTCGTGGGTCGCAATGATTGGAAACCTTGTGCCATGCCAGATTTTGTATTGAAAGCAATAAAAGCACATAGTTATGAAATTCAGAATTCTGCAATTAAAGAGCATTAAAAAGGCTGTCATGATTTTACTCAGACAGCCTTTCCCATCGCATTTAATCAGCTTATTTCAAGCCCAATTTTTTCTTTACCAAAGCAGTAATATCATTCGATTTAGGCGATTGATAAATAATGCTTTGAGAACTTAAATCGAAAATGTAAGTTAGGTTTGTTTCAGCTCCAACTTCATTAATCGCTTTTTTCACTTTATCAATTACCGGAGTAATCAATTCTTGTTGCTTTTTCTGTAAATCGGTATAAGCAGTTTGTTGGAAAGTGTTGATACGTTGTTCAACTTCCTGTATCTCACTCATTCTGATTTGTTTGATACCATCAGGCATAGTTTCCTGTTTTTCTTGGTATTCTTTAATTTTTGCGTTATATTCTTCACGCATTTTCATGATTTCACTCTCCCATTTT
>JBBRHJ010000150.1:0-8905 GCA_038222885.1 Bacteroidales bacterium
ATTGCTGTCATCAAGCCCGTTGAATGTAGTAGTCATGCCATACGAAACTAAACCCGCACTTTCCAACAATGTTGGTAGCAGTCCTAAACCGCCGTAACCCAACGTTAATAAACCAAAAGCTAAAATGATAGCCGATCTAAACCCAATTTTATCGGCCAAAGCCCCTGCAAAAGTGGGTAAAAGATATAAACTGGCTGAAAATACACCAGAGATAATACCTGCTTCAATATCGGTGAAACCCCAAACATTTGACAAATAGAGTGTTATAACTATAAAAACGGCATAATAGGCAAGTCGTTCTAATAATTCAACAGAGTTGGCGACCCAAAAAGCTTTTGAAAATTTATTCATTTTACATTTTTTTAGCAGTGAAAATTGAGAACAAAATTACTACTTTTTAGTCTTTGCACGAAACAACGAACACTTTTAAATGTATATTGTTGAAATTAAACAATTTAATGAATTTCAGATTGTCCACTTTTCAAAATTCAGAACTATAAAAAAGCATTATCTCAACAATATCCGTTACTTTTGTGTTTTGTAAGAATAATTAACGAGGAAACAAAAAGGCTGAGGCGAAGGCGAAGGCAAAAAAGAAGCAAAACTACAACGCAAAACACTTCAAATCCCAAATCTCAAATCCCAAACTTTTCAAATAATTTCAAAAAAACATGATCCCAAAACAAATAGGACTTACCCGATTTACAGATATAGATTTACGAGAAATAGTTCCATATATCCATTGGACTTTTTTCTTTATGGCTTGGCGGTTGAATGGTAAATACACGGATATTCAGACCGTTTGCGATTGCGAAAGTTGTAAAGTTGGCTGGTTGCAGAAATTTGCCGAAAGTGAACGACCAAAAGCTGAGGAAGCCATCAAACTTTACAAAGATGCCCAAGAAATGCTTCGACGATTCAAAGATGAAAAAATTCTAACAATCAATGCCGCCGTAGGTATATATTCGGCCTATTCCGACAATGAAGATATAGTTGTAAAACAGGCTGATAAAGAAATTAGGATTCCTATGTTGCGCCAGCAAAAGCCATCCAACGATGGTTTCTGTTATTCGTTGGCCGATTTTATTAAACCTGCCGATGACTATATCGGCGTTTTTGCCAATACAGTAAAAGGCGTGGAAGAGTTTGCCGAAACTTATGAAAAAGACGATGATATGTATCATTCCATTTTGATAAAAACCCTTTCTGACAGATTAGCCGAAGCTACAGCTGAATGGTTGCATTATAAAATTAGGACAGAAATTTGGGGCTATGTACCCAACGAGAAACTCGAAGTGGAAGAGTTTTTTAAGACTCATTATCAGGGAATTCGCCCTGCAGTTGGTTATCCATCTTTGCCTGATCAATCTATAATCTTTGCCCTCGACCCGCTGATTAATTTCAACGAAATGGGAATTACACTCACCGAAAATGGAGCTATGTTCCCGAATGCATCAGTGAGTGGATTGATTTTCGACCATCCCAAGTCAAAATACTTCAATATTGGTAAAATAGATGAAAATCAATTTAATGATTACTGCAAACGCTCTGGGAAATCTCCCGATGTACTACGAAAATGGTTAGCAGCTAATTTTTAAACTTTATGTTTTAGCGAGGGCTTCGCTCTAAGCGAAAACCTTCGCTAAAGTCAAGGAATTTGTTCATGTTTGGGGGTCCTGCTTTGGCTCCTGAATTGGGTCTTGCGATTTCTGAATCGCATATTTATTCTAATCAGCGATTCGGAAATTGCTGTATTCGATCGTGCTAAACCTACTCCCCAACTATTTTGCAATAAAATCAAAAAATAATTCCTCAAAGCTGCTTATTTATTTCTATTATGCACTATATTTGCTGCATAATAGAAATAGATAACAAAATGAACTTTTTAGAATTTAGAACTGCAATGTTCGACTTAGCTTGTTTTAGCATACATCAGGTTTATGCTTGGCGACCTGATTTCGACAGAAATAATTTCAGTAGATGGACAAAGAAAGGTTTACTTGTACGACTTCGACAAGGCTATTACAGTTTTCCTGAATACAAGAGCATGCCCGACTTTAGTTTGTATTTTGCCAATCGAATTTATCGTCCCTCTTATGTTAGCCTGCATACGGCTTTAGCTTTTTATGGCATGATACCCGAAGCAGTTATACAAATCAGCAGTGTAACTTCACTCAAAACCGCCAATTTTACAAACGAATTTGGTGAGTTTTCATACAAAAGTGTTCGTGCTGAACTGATTTTTGGTTATGATCTCAAACCTTTAGCCGATGGACGCACACTGCAAATGGCTAAGCCTGAAAAAGCTCTTTTGGATTTACTTTACCTTTACCCGTTTTATAATACAAAACAGGAATTAGAGGAACTTAGATTGGATGAAGATTTTATGCAAGATGAGTTGGATTGTATTTTATTATTAGATTATGCCTCTCGGTTTCAGAATAATGCACTCGACAAAAGACTTCAATTACTTCTCAAAACCTACAATATATGATATCGTTAGAACTTATAAAAAATTATTTTCCTCTCGGATTAAGAGATGATGCATCGTTTCAAAAATACATGCTTAAAGAGTATTTGCAATTAGCGATTCTTGATTTTCTATCCAGCACTTCCTATATTCGGAAAATGACCTTTATTGGAGGTACTAACCTTCGATTAGTAAAAGGTATCGATAGGTTTTCAGAAGATTTGGACTTTGATTGCAAAAACTTCAGCAAAGAAGAATTTATAGAGATGACCGATGCTGTTTTACAATTTTTGCAACGAAGTGGAATGCGCGTTGAAGTTCGTGACAAAGAAAATGACAAGTTAAAAGCTTTTCGCAGAAATATCCATTTCCCTGAATTGCTTTTCGAATTGGGATTAACAGGACATAGAGATGAACGCTTTTTAATAAAAATTGAAAGTCAGGATCAACGGATTGATTATATCCCTGTTATGGTAAATATAAAAGGTTGTGGATTCTTTTTCTCTTTTCCAGTTCCTACGGATGAAGTTCTTTGTGCAATGAAATTATCTGCCATGATATCAAGACAAAAAGGGCGTGATTTTTATGATGCCATGTTTCTATTGGGAATGACAAAACCAGATTATAATTTTCTGGCAGCTAAATGTGGTATTCGTAATTTAACCGAACTAAAAACGAACACTATGGAGATGTTGAAATTGGTGGATTTAAACAAAAAAAAGAAAGATTTCGAACATTTGCTTTTCAATAAAAGCAATAGTGAAAAAATTTTAGCGATACCTATGTTTATCGAAGGAATAAATTAATAAATTAGTGTTTTTGAACGCAAAGTAAGTAATTAACGCAAAATCTAACTTGGGTCAAGCTTTGAGTCTGGCACATTAAGATTAACAAATATTTAGTCATGTCAAGCGAACTCCAAAAATTGTGCATGATTTTTTGGTTACTTCTTTCTTTTCTATTTTCATTGATTTTCTGTATCTTTGCATTCCCAAATTATTACCAATCAGAGCCAAAAAATAAGCATCAAGAAATCCTCATATCTTCTTGTAAATTGTAGCTTGTAACTCGTAACTAAAGATCAATGACAAATTTTAAACGCACCACCGTTACTTCCGCACTTCCTTACGCCAATGGCCCAGTTCATATCGGACATTTGGCAGGAGTTTATATTCCTTCCGATATTTATGTACGGTATTTGCGCTTAAGAGGTGAAGAGGTTCTTTATATTGGAGGTTCCGATGAACACGGAGTGCCAATTACCATAAAAGCCAAAAAAGAAGGAGTTTCGCCGCAAGATATTGTGGATCGTTATCACGGCATCATCAAAAAATCATTTGAAGATTTCGGTATTTCGTTCAATATTTATTCACGAACTACTTCTGCCACACATCGCGAAGTGGCTTCCGATATTTTTAAAACTATCAACGATAAAGGCGGTTTTGAGGTTAAAACCAATGAACAGTATTATGATGAAACTGCTCAACAATTCTTGGCCGACCGTTATATTACGGGTAAATGTCCACATTGTGGCAATGAAAATGCTTATGGCGATCAGTGCGAAGCCTGCGGAACTTCATTGAGTCCTACTGATTTAATTAATCCTAAATCTGCTATCAGCGGTGCTGCTCCTGTATTGCGTGAAACCAAACATTGGTATTTGCCATTGGATAAGCACGAAGCTTGGTTGCGTCAGTGGATTTTGGAAGAGCATAAGGAATGGAAACCCAATGTATACGGTCAATGTAAGAGTTGGCTCGATATGGGTTTACAGCCACGTGCGGTAAGTCGTGATTTGGATTGGGGAATTCCTGTTCCAGTGGAAGGTGCCGAAGGTAAAGTGCTTTACGTGTGGTTCGATGCGCCAATTGGTTATATTTCCAATACAAAAGAATTACTGCCCGACAGTTGGGAAAAATGGTGGAAAGATCCAGAAACGCGCTTGTTGCATTTTATTGGTAAGGACAATATTGTGTTCCATTGTATTGTTTTTCCGGCCATGTTGAAAGCTGAGGGTTCTTATATATTACCAGATAATGTTCCTGCCAATGAGTTCTTGAATCTCGAGGGTGACAAGATTTCTACTTCCCGTAATTGGGCGGTTTGGTTGCACGAATATCTCGAAGAATTTCCTGGAAAACAAGATGTACTGCGTTATGTGCTTACTGCGAATGCTCCCGAAACCAAAGACAATGATTTTACTTGGAAAGATTTCCAACAACGCAATAACAGTGAGTTAGTAGCTATTTTTGGTAATTTCATCAATAGAGCCTTGGTGTTGACTCAAAAGTATTTTGATGGGAAAGTTCCTGCTATGGGCGAATTAACCGATTATGATAAAAAAACGCTCGAAGAATTTGTGAACGTTAAAGCTGATGTGGAGAAATTACTTAATAATTTCCGTTTCCGCGACGCACAAAAAGAAGCCATGAATTTGGCTCGTATTGGGAATAAATACTTGGCCGATACTGAACCATGGAAATTAGCCAAAACAGATATGTCTCGTGTAGAAACCGTTATGCACCTGAGTTTGCAAATTTCTGCGAATCTAGCCATTGCTTTTGAACCATTTTTGCCATTTACTTCTGCAAAACTCAGATCAATGTTGAATATGGATTCTTTCAGATGGGCTGATTTGGGTAAAATTGATTTACTGAATGCTGGTAATCAATTAGGAACACCTGAGTTGCTTTTTGAAAAAATTGAAGACGAAACCATCGCTGCACAAGTTCAAAAATTACTCGATACCAAAAAATCAAATGAAGTAGCAGCTTACAAACCAAACGCCGTAAAAGAAAATGTTGCTTTCGACGATTTCATGAAAATGGATATTCGCGTTGCAACAGTGCTCGATTGTCATAAAGTTCCCAAAGCTGATAAGCTACTCCAATTCCGTTTAGCCGATGGCATGCAAGAACGCACAATTCTTTCAGGAATAGCTCAATACTATCCAAATCCCGAAGAGCTTATTGGTACGCAGGTTTGCTTTATTGCCAACTTTGAACCTCGCAAACTCCGTGGGGTGATGAGCGAAGGTATGATTCTTTCAGCCGAAGATGCTGATGGAAAATTAGTATTAATTCGTCCAAGTACAAATGTAACTAATGGAGTGGAAGTGAAATAATGATAGGTTACTGCCATTTTTTAATTTTGAAAAATATAAAAAAAAGGAAGGACATTGTGTCTTTCCTTTTTTTATTGATAGCAATTGAATAATCCTACAAGTGCTGCAATATGGGTTAAAATTCTGACTTAACTGAAATCCTTAGCATACTAAACGAACCAACAGTCAGCATATCCAATTTACATTTTACATATTCACAAACAAATGCTCAGCTGATTTGCGTACTTTGGGAAGTTTGGCATTATAATCTTGCAGTTCATCCCTTTTGCCTATTGCCAAAAGACAAACGGAACTTTGATATGTTTCGTCAATTCCTAAAATTTGATTCAATTTCGATGGATTGAAGCCTTCAATTGGTACTGAATCTACTTCTTCATTGGCCGCAGCAACCAACCCAAATCCTAATGCGATATAAGCTTGCCTTGACGACCAATTGAAATTTTCTTCGTCACTCCTACTCGATAATCCGTCTACCATAGCACGGTATCCAATCAATTTCTCCATCGGCATATTACGCACTTCATTTATTAAATCAAAATAATCATCAATAAATTCCTTAGTGATTTTCCGCAATGCCACAAAAACTAAAAGCTGTGAGCATGTTGGTATTTGGGGTTGACCAGTTGCAGCTTCATCAAATATTGTTTGCTTCAAGTCCTGATTTTCTACTACATAAACTTTAAACGGTTGTAGACCCAAAGAAGTGGGTGCCAATCGTATGGCCTCTTTAATGTGCTCAAGTTTCTGATGCTCTATTTTTTCGCCATTCATCATTTTACTGGCGTACCTACGTTGTAATTTTTCTGTTAAACTCATAATTTTTTATCCTTAAATCTATCGAACACTTTAAAACTAATAATGTTTTATTGCATCAAACTTTTTCTATTGTTATTCTAATTATTCCTGAATCGGAATTGCTATGTTATATGTTTTTTTACTGGCATTGGTCAAACTCCTGTCGCGAAGCCATGGGTTAGCCTCTTTGAGCTGTGCATAACTGATATTGTATTGTTTCGCCCAGTTAGTCCAGTTGCCTACTGAGTCAGTTACTACTACATTTTGGATGTTGGGTTGTTTGTAAAAATCCTCCTTTTCAACTTTGTAACCAAAATTTTCAGGATTTTCTAAAAAACGTTTTATTGCCAACAATCTAAAAATATACCTGCCACTTTCCGAACTCAACAACAAATCCATCCCCTCTTTAACCTGCTGTTTATCCTGCTCTTCCGAAATTCTGCCCATGCCTGCATTATACGAAATAGCAGCAGTGGTCCAACTATTAAACTTATTATATGCACTTTTCAGATACTTACAGGCCGCTCGTGTCGATTTTTCAATATGATATCTTTCGTCAATTTGATCATTAACCTCAAGCCCAAATTGCTCGCCAGTTTTGGGTAGCAATTGCCAAAAACCCGCAGCATTGGCCGACGAATAAGCCCTCGTATCAAGATTACTTTCAATCACAGCCAAGTATTTAAAGTCAGTAGGAATGCCATTTTCTTTAAGTATAGGTTCAATAATGGGGAAATATTTTTGGGCTCTTTTTATTTGAAGTAAACTAACTGAATGGTTATAAGCAATTACAATTTGTTCCCTATCGTAACGTTCCTGAAAATCAAGTCGTTTCAGCGAAATAGTTTGATCGGCAAATTGAACTTTTTGAGGTATTGGGAATGAGGTGGTTGGCTGAACAGCCCAAACGAAAGAACTGAATAAGAGTATTATAGAAACACAAAACACTGATATTGAACGCATAAAAAACAATTATATTAGTAAATATTAAAATGCAAAGTTACTTCAATAATTCAGATTTTGTAAATAATTGGTTGTTTTTTTTTGAGGTGCTTAGAAAAAATCTGGTACTAAAATTATTGGTTCTACTATGTATAGTGTGAGTAATGAAAAATTATTTTATGTTTTTCAAAATCAACAAAAAACTATAATTTTTTTAAAAAAAATAAGGGAAGACTTCCTTGTAAACCTTTTGCTACGAGGGTTTCAATATAAAAAATAAGGGTTTTCTAATATGAGTAGAATCTTAGTAGCAGAGATAAATTCCTTTTTTCCCCCTTATTAATAATACGAAAACAAAAAATCATGAAACTTAATTAATTGAAAAGACTTTATGCTGCATGTCAATAAATATATGGCACCTCAAAAAAAGAATTACCAAATAATTATCGTTCTATTCCAAAATATTTCAAGTAGGTGATTAAAATAATTATCTTTGTGAACTTGAAGCTATTGAAATAGGAATCATAACATTAAACAATCGTCATCTATCACTTATAAATAAAATGCCAACATGAAAAGAGCAGTATTCCCAGGCACTTTCGATCCATTTACCATTGGTCATTACAGCATAGTAATGCGTGGACTGAACATTTTTGATGAAATAATTATTGGGATAGGAACCAATCAATCCAAGAAAACCCTTTTCACTGTGGAAAAACGCATCGAAATGATCCAACAAGCGTTTGCAGGAGAGTCAAGAGTCAAGGTGCAAGCATACAACAGCTTAACGATTGATTTCGCAAAAGAGGTAGGTGCCAACTTTGCTTTGAGAGGGTTGCGCTCGGTAGGCGATTTTGAATACGAACGAACCATTGGCGACACCAATAGAATTTTAACTGGCCTCGAAACCGTAATCCTATTTACCGAGTCGGCCTATTCGCACATTTCCTCCACCGTTGCCCGCGATTTAATCTCGTACGGAAAAGACATAGCTGAATTTTTGCCACCAGGAGTGAAGTTGGGGGAGTAGGAAAAAGGCGAAGGCTGAGGCTGAGGAAAACATATATCTATATTTCTTCATTAATAAAACCCTATTTATCAACGATATATTACATTTCAATTTTATTTCTACTACTTACAAATCAATTATCAAAAGCATTGTAAAATTATTTTAAAAATTCCAGTATGAAAAAATTAAAAAAAGAAGACATTAAACAGGAAGTTTTTGACTTATATGACGATTATGCTCATAATAGAATTGAAAGAAGACAATTTATCAAGAAATTATCATTGTATGCTGTGGGTGCTATTACTGTTCCATCACTGCTCAGTTTTATAATGCCCAATTATGTGGATACGATAACTGTAAAACAAGATGACCCGAGCTTAGATACTGCGTTTATTACTTATGATTCTCCAAAAGGCGGAGGAAAAATTCGTGGACTTCTATCCAAACCGAAAAACACAAAGAATAAGTTGCCCGGAATAATTGTTGTTCATGAAAATCGAGGTCTTAATCCCTATATCGAAGACGTAGGGCGAAGAGCCGCATTGGAAGGGTTTATTACCTTAGC
>JBBRHJ010000151.1:0-8726 GCA_038222885.1 Bacteroidales bacterium
GATTTGTATTTACTTTGTGGGATAAAAGATTCGCTGAACAAAAATATCAATTGGACTGATTTTAAAATAAACAATGCTACAACCATTGAGAACTCTCATTTTCTGAATTCATTCAGACTTGATAGTTTAAATATAGTAGCCGATCAATCGATTACCGAAATAAAATACAAACCCCAGTTGAATTTGTTTGCCAATGCAGGGATGGATGCAGTTTATCTCCCAGCCTTGAACAGGTTTGGATTTAGCACTGGATTGAATTTCAGTTGGAACATTTACGATGGTCAACAACGTAAAATCGAAGTGGACAAGTCCAACGTCAACCTAAGAACAATAGCCTTTGAAAAAGACATTTTTATCACTCAAAAACAGCAGAATCTCAACAAAATACAATCGCAAATAGAAGGTATTGAGGCTCAAATCCGCTTATCTGACAATTTACTCAAAAAGTATAATGAACTATACCAAGCTTATCAAAAACAATTGGCAGCTGCTGGTATTTCGGTTATGGACTTCAAAACATTTGTACGTGATTATACTAGCAAAAAACAGGAAAGATCTTTGTTAAATATGCAAAAACAAATCCTTATCAATACCTATAATTATTGGAATTATTAAATAAAATGATGTATATGAAATTCAAATATTTTATTTTAAGTGCTTTTGCAATTGTGCAGCTTTATTCGTGCAAAAAGCCGGAAACTGCTGTTAAGAACCAAGCCGTAATTGTAACAGTCAAGACAAGTTCAGTGGAAGAGGGCAATGTTACTGATATTATTCAACTGAATGCTAAAACTGTATTTCTGAAAAAGAACCTTGTACAATCGCCCATTTCGGGTTATGTGTATGCTGTAAAAGTGAAATATGGCGATTTGGTGAAGAAGAACAACGTGCTTTTCGAGATTCAAAGCAAGGAGAGCAAGGCTCTGGCTGTTGCTGACAATGAAAATATGGGATTAATAAAAGTGCTGGCAAATTCAGATGGTTATGTGGGTGAGGTCGTTGTTTCGGAAACAGGCGGCTATGTGGCCGAAGGTGCTGCACTTTGTAGTATTGTTGAAAATAAAAATATCACTGTTCAGGCCAACATGCCTTACGAGTATAATTCGGCAATAAAAGTCGGATCGAAATGTAAATTATCTTTGCCTGACAACACGACAATAGAAGGAACTGTAACAAAAATTTTACCAACTGTGGATGCAAATAATCAAACGCAACAGATCTTAATTTCACCCAAGTCGAACCAACAGATTCCCGAAAACCTGAATATAACAGCCACTTTTCAAAAATCAAAACGAAACACTTGTTTGATGATTCCAACATCTGCATTGATGACTAACGAAAAACAAACAGAGTTTTGGGTAATGAAAATAGTGGGTAAAGATATGGCTGTTAAAATACCTATTTCAAAAGGATATTCAAATCAAACTACGGTTGAAATTGAGGGCATTGGCATCCAAAAAGGTGATATGATTATTACAGAAGGAGCTTATGGCATGGAAGATAGTACGAAAGTGAGAGCCCCTAACCCCTGAAGGGGAATGAGAAATACAGCCCCTAACCCCTAAAGGGGAATAAGAGATATTACTACCGATAAATATAGAAAGGTTAAGATGAAAAATATACAAGACGAAACTAACTCAGTTCCCCTTCAGGGGTTAGGGGTTGGGGGTTCTTTTACTCGTTTTAAAAGTCCGATAGCGGTTATTTTACTTCTGATATTAATTGGAGGAGCATTTTCGTATAAAAACATGAAGACTTCGCTCTTTCCCAATGTTACTTTTCCAAAGATTAAAATTATAGCTGAAAATGGCGAACAGCCAGTCGAAAAGATGATGGTAACGGTAACCAAACCGATTGAAAATGCCATCAAACGAGTGGAAAATATCCGATTAGTTCGCAGCACCACCAGCATGGGCAGTTGCGAAATTTCTGCTTTTATGGAATGGAATACTGATATTGATTTGGATAAACAACAGGTTGAATCACAGATTAATCAGATTAAAAATAATTTGCCAGCCGGCGTTCAGATTACGGTAGAGAAAATGAATCCATCCATTCTCCAAGTCATGGGTTATTCCTTGCAATCGGACACCAAAGATCAGGTAGAGCTGAAAATGTTGGCTGAATATACCGTAAAGCCCTATTTATCGCGTGTGGCTGGCGTTTCGTCGGTGGAAGTAATTGGTGGGAAAGAAAAGGAATACCGCATTATTCTCAATGAGAAAAAAATGCAAACGCTGAAAATTAGTCCGCAGGAAATTCAACAAGTTCTGCAACAAACTGATTTTATAAGTTCTAACGGATATTCAGTCGATTACAATCGCTTGTATCTTACGGTGACTGATGCCACTTTGAAAAATAGGGAGGATCTTAAAAATCTGATTGTTTTTGATAACGGCATTCGACGCATCCAACTGAGCGATATTGCACAAGTGGTTATTGATGAAAAAACAGAATATATCAAGATAAAAGCCGATGGCAAGAATGTTCCTTTGCTGGCGGTGATGAAACAACCGAATGCCAATCTGATAGATGTGGCTACCGAAGTTTCGGTCAAAGTAGATGAATTGAATAAAATTTTGCCCAAAGGAGTTGAATTGAAACCCTATTATAATCAGGCTGAATTTGTAAATAATAGCATAAAAAGTATTATCGATGTGCTTTGGATCGGTTTGATATTGGCCATTGTGGTCGTTCTTATTTTCTTGCGCTCGTTCAAAGCAGGCTCCGTTTTACTCGTTACCATTCCGCTCACCTTGGCTTTGACCTTTTTAGCATTGTATTTTATTGGTTTCGATTTCAATATCATGACTATTGGTGCAATTGCTGCTTCTATTGGGTTAATTATCGACGATGCCATAATTGTGGTAGAACAAATTCATCGTACCCACGAGGAATTTCCCGACCGAAAACCAAATGAGTTGGTGGGAAAAGCTATCAAATTCCTTTTTCCCTCAATGGTCAGTTCATCGCTCAGTACCATTGTAATTCTTATTCCTTTCCAATTGATGACAGGGGTGGCAGGTGCTTATTTCAAAATTCTAACCGAAACCATGATTATTACTTTGGTTTGTTCGTTCATTATTACTTGGTTAGGTTTGCCAGTTATTTATTTGCTTTTTTCAAAAAATAAAAGTCTGGATGAAACAGCTGTTGTTCAGGAACATAAAAATCATAGCTGGATCAACTATTTTATTTCAAAACCTTATATCAGTGCCGGTTTTATGCTGTTTCTAATTGTGAGTTTAGTCTTCATTATGCCACGATTGGAAACTGGATTTTTACCCGAGATGGACGAAGGCTCTATTGTGTTGGATTTTGATTCGCCTCCTGGAACTTCGCTCGAAGAAACCGACCGCATGCTCAATGAAGTAGATGAAATTTTGGAAAATACGCTAGAAGTGAAATCATATTCGCGGCGTACAGGCACTCAAATGGGATTTTTTATCACCGAACCCAATCGTGGTGATTATTTGATTGAATTAAAAAAAGACCGGAAACTTACTACCGAAGAAGTTTCTGATGAAATTCGATTGAAAATAGAAAAAACACTACCTGCTTTAAAAATTGATTTTGGACAAGTGATTGGCGATATGTTGGGCGACCTAATGAGCAGCGTGCAACCCATTGAGATAAAAGTTTTTGGTGATAATACAGATAAATTACAGGCATTGTCACGTCAGATTTCCGACAGTGTAGAATCGGTTGAAGGAACTGCTGATGTGTTCAATGGTATTGTGATTGCCGGACCTATGTTGCGAATATTACCCAAAGAGGATAAGCTGAAGCAATTCGGACTAAATGCATCCGACTTGCAAAATCAACTGGAAATTTATTTGAGAGGATTAGTGGTTGGTTCTATTCCTGAAAAAGAACAACTCACGGATATTCGCATGATTTCGGCACACAGCAACAAAACCCCCATCGAAAAAATGAAAGAAGTGAAGTTGTTCACCCCAACCGGCGATGTAATTTCTGCAAAGCAGCTAGCCGATTTCGAAATTCAAAGCGGTGTAGCTGAAATTGAACGTGAGAATCTGCAATCAATGGGTGTCATCTCGGGTCGGTTGAACGGGCGAGATTTGGGAAGTGTGATGAAAGATATTCAGAAAAAGATGGCAAAAATACAATTGCCACCCTCCTATCAGATTGAATACGGTGGTTCGTTTGCTGAACAACAAAAATCCTTTAACGAACTGCTTCGGATTCTTTTATTGGCAGCATTATTGGTTTTTACCGTTGTGCTTTTTATGTTCAAAAGTCTGAAACTTTCGCTCACCGTAATTTTTGTTAGTTCATTGGGAATTGTAGGTGGTGTGTTGGCTCTATTCATTACCAATACGGCACTGAATGTGGGCAGTTATACCGGACTGATTATGATTGTGGGCATCATTGGTGAGAACAGTATTTTCACCATTCAGCAATTTCTGAGCGAACTAAAAACTGCAAGTGTTCGTGAAGCATTAAACTTTGCCATATCTGCTCGCTTACGACCCAAATTAATGACTGCCACAGGTGCTATTGTCGCACTTTTACCATTGGCAATGGGCATAGGTGCTGGTGCGCAAATGCATCAATCATTGGCTATTGCTGTGATTGGAGGATTGTTGGTGGCGCTGCCTTTGTTATTAATTGTTTTGCCTTCGATATTGAAAATTGTAATAGTTAAGAGTACTAGACAAGAGTAAGAGGCAATAAGTAAGTAAAAAAAACACTTATCTTTGTTTGCTCGTAAAATGAAATCTATTCTAAAATCAAAAATGTATGAAGTTTAAATATCTTGTTCTTTTTATTTTACTATTATATCCGTTTTATAGTCAAGCTCAGACGGATACAACTGAAGGCCATATCAAATGGCATAAAAAAAACTTATCTCTAACTGTTTCATATATAAATGGTGTAGTGGCTCCCACCAATGTTTTTGTGAGAGGAAGCAACCAGAACTCCGTTTTAATAGATGATTTTGAAGCATTAAATTTTAAGCTTGCCACACAAACCACTGGCGAAAGTTTACAGGAACAGATTCTCAACTATCCTCAATGGGGTGTTGGGTTAAAAGTGTTGAATTTTCATAATATAAGCGAAGTTGGGATTCCCTTGGCATTGTACGGATTTATTGATATCCCAGTTCTAAGGCTCAATCGGTTTACAATTAATGCTGATTTGGGATTCGGTGTTTCGTTTAATTGGCGATCGTTCAATCCCATTACCAATCAATATAATGTGGCTTTGGGCTTAGGTCAGGCGTTTATGAGCGATGCCGGAGTTACACTGAACTATGAATTAACAAGGCACTTTGATCTGGTGGCTGGTTTTAATTTCTCCCACTATTCAAATGGTTCTATCAAAATGCCCAACTTTGGAATTAACTCTTATGCGCCCAAAGTTGGTTTAAAATATAACTTTCAGGAACGACCTGAATTTATCAAGAAAGAGATTCCTAAGTTTAAACCCCACGGAGAGTGGGTGTTGTCTACCTTCGCTGGCATGAAAAATATCATTTTTGATTCAGTAGACATTGATATTCTTGAAAAGTATGAGGGCGTATTCTTTCCTGTATTCGGAGTTTCTGCACTTTATAATATTCAACTGACTCGTTTCTCGAAAATTGGTATCGGAGCAACATTCAATTATAATGGTTCGATTGATGCACAAGTTGCTATCGAAAACAATGAATTGGAAGATGTGGATGGACCTTTTTTTGACAAACTACAATTGAGTGTATATCCGTCTTATGAGCTTACTATCGATAGATTATCAGTTATGTTACAGCCAGCATTTTATATCTATCGCAAGAAATTTGCAAATATATCACCAGTATTTCATCAACGAATAAGTATTCTATATCAAATAAACGACAAACTATTTGCCGGCATTACTTTACGTGATTCTAACATTCATGCTGATTTTATAGAATGGACTTTGGGCTATAGAATAAATAGAAAATTACTTAAATAGAAAACAATCGGTATTACAACCGTATCCATAATTAAATGTTATCTTTTCTTGAATGGATTTAGGTGAATAGTATTTTCCTTAAGTTTATATATTTTGAGAATGAGTAACGAAGTAACACCCATAAGAAGAGGATATTAGCTATGATATCAAACATTATTACTGGCTAAGCTAAAAAAATAATTTCGGGTGTGTAGCATTTAGGTTTAAATCAGTTTCATTTAAAAATAAATGAATACAAAAATGGGTGAGTTTTAAAAACAGCTGCAAAAACGGTGCAGATATATAATGAAAAAACCCTAACTGATTGAAAATCAATTAGGGTTTAACTTTAAAAGTACCCAGAGCCGTGTTTGAAATTATACTTTATTTAAATGTGGTATATTTAATCCTATTTCATAAACTATCTAATAGTCAGATAAATAAACTTCGCAAAGATAAGTAAAATAAATTACATTTCATTAGATTATATCAATTATTGTATGTAATTTTGCAGTTACATACAGAGTTTACATACAAAGATTATAATCATGGTAGCAAGTAGCAGAATTTACCCAGAAAAACGCAAAGGGATAGAAAAAAATGTACCGTTGCAGTTGCATATCTTTTTCGACAAAAAACGTGTTTCGGTTTTTAGTACTGGATTTAGATGTGATATTTCACAATGGAATGATGATAAGCAATTGATGAATAAAAACAATGTCAATAAGGTAGGGCAAACTTCATCTACTGTAAACATTAAGATTAATGCAATTCGTGGCACGGTTGACACGTGGGCAGCTGCAAACCCCAACGGAACATTAGAAGAGCTATTAAAAGAACTTAGAGCAGTTGCAGGGAAAAAAGAAAAGGTTGAAAAGGTTGAAGCCGAACAGACCATATTTGAAGCCTTTGATGAGTTTTTGATTAAGCACCCTTTGAGTGATGTTAGAAAGAAAAATTTTAGAGTTATAAAAAGAGCCTTGCAACGTTTCGAGATGTACAAAAACCAACGGACTGGATTTGTACTTACATTCGACAACCTTACATTGGAAGTATTAAAAGCGTTTGAAAAGTTTTTAGTTAGTGAACATGAACTTTGTATTAAACCAGCGTATGTAGAAATTTACAAAGAATTTCCCGAAACCAGAACTCCACAGAAAAGAGGGCAAAACACTATAAATGATATTTTCACAAAAGTTCGTACGTTTGTGATTTGGGCGAACACACCAGACCCGACTTCTAAAATAGCTAAGACTTCAAACAATGCCTTTGGTGCAAATGGTTTTAAAATTGATGAGTGTGTTTATGGTACACCTTACTACATCACTATTGATGAAAGAAATCAACTTTACAACAAAGACCTTTCGGCACGTCCACCACTTGCAGTACAACGTGATATTTTTGTATTTCAATGCCTTATTGGTTGCCGTGTAGGCGATTTATACGCTATGACTAAGGATAACGTAATAAATGGAGCTATTGAGTATGTCGCAAGAAAAACCAAAGACAAAAAGAAAATAACAGTACGTGTGCCACTCAATGCAATTGCTAAGGAAATTTTGAGCCGATATACTGAATGTGAAAAACTTTTGCCTTTTATTAGTGAGCAAAATTATAATCTCGTCATCAAAGATATGTTTAAGCTGGCAGGTTTGACACGTATAGTTACAACAATAAATCCGACCACTGGTGAAGCAGAAACCAGACCACTCAACGAAATTGCATCATCACACCTTGCAAGAAGATGTTTTGTAGGAAACCTCTATAAACAAGTTAAAGACCCTAATTTGGTAGGTAGTCTAAGCGGACACAAAGAGGGCAGTAAAGCATTTGCCCGATACCGTGAGATAGATGAGGATATGAAAAAAGACTTAGTTAACCTTTTAATGTAATTTAAACCTTATAGAATAATACTGATATGAACTTTAAAGACCTATCAATTAGACAATATTTGAATCACATCTCAGGACAGGAAGAAATTCAGGAGATAAAAACAGCTATTACAGATACTGATATAATAAAGAAGTATTTAGAATATAAAACTGATTCGTATTCGAAAGATAAATTTGATGATGTGATTAAACTGATAAGAGATTATGCAAAACAAATTCAAATTGAATTTTATGATGTTGAAGATGATTTGCCTGATAACCATTATTATGCTGGTCGCGACATTTCTGATAGAATTGGTAAGCGAAGACCTGCATTGAAATTTGAATTTAATGAGTATGATAGTTTAAGAGAAAGGATAAATTTTATACTTAACCACCCTTTATTAAAACTTCCTTTTGATTGTAGAAAGTTGTTAGACTTTTCCGACATTGCCGAACAAGAGTATAAAAGAGTTTGTGGCCAGAAAGATGAGGTTGAAGAGAAAGATAAAGTAGTCGAGTACGGTAAACTTCAATACGACCAAGATACATTATCTATTTTACACGCTATATTTAATGCCGATGGTAAGCTATGGGAGTCTATTGATATAAATGAGTTTTATAATAACTTTAAGGAGATACCAGCCCGAACAATAACATTAAAAAACGATGTCGCTTTTAGCTATTTAATGAGAACTTTCTATGATAGTGCCAGACTATTCAACTCAGACATTAAAGATTGGTACAAGGAACATTTTAATATCGCAAATGTAACTAAACACAAGAACCGAAAAACATACGATGAGCGTATCAAAGATTCTAACGAGGGAAGTTTTAATAAAAAAACCAAAGAAGATGATTTGATAGACTATATCAACAATAAACTAAAACCGATATAATTTTAAAGTGGTACGTACC
>JBBRHJ010000152.1:0-8690 GCA_038222885.1 Bacteroidales bacterium
AATTCGTTGGATTTAAGTTACTTATTATGAAATATTATAGTACCAATAAAAAAGTAAACGGAGCATCGCTCGAAGATGCTGTTGTGAAAGGTTTAGCCGAAGATAAGGGCTTATTTATGCCAGATCAGATTATAGAAATTCCAGCAATGTTTTACGAAAACATCGATAAGATGACTTTTCAGGATATGGCTTATACCGTTGCTTACATGTTGTTTGGCGAAGATGTACATGCCAATATGTTGAAAATGATGGTAAACGATACACTCAATTTCGATATTCCATTGGTAAGGGTTGAAGAAAATATTTATAGCCTTGAACTTTTTCATGGCCCTACCTTGGCGTTTAAAGATGTAGGTGGAAGGTTTATGTCGCGTATGTTGTCGTATTTTATTCAACGTCAGGATGATAATTCCAAGTTGGTAAATGTATTGGTAGCTACTTCGGGCGACACTGGAAGTGCTGTTGCCAATGGTTTTTTGGGCATAGAAGGCATTCACGTTTATGTACTTTATCCTAAAGGTTTGGTAAGTCCAATTCAAGAATGTCAATTCACTACTTTGGGTCAAAATATCACAGCATTGGAGGTTGATGGAACTTTCGATGATTGTCAGGCTTTGGTAAAAGCTGCATTTATGGACGAAGAGTTGAATGCTAAAATGAAATTGACTTCGGCGAACTCTATCAATGTGGCTCGCTTTCTTCCTCAGGCATTTTATTATTTTTATGCTTATGCACAATTAAAAGTGATATCGGCTGCTTCTGCTAATAATATGGTAGTGAGCGTACCGAGTGGAAATTTTGGTAATATCACTGCTGGACTTTTTGCAAAACGCATGGGTTTACCTATCAAACGTTTTATAGCTGCCAATAACCGAAACGATATTTTCTTGGAATACTTGAAAACAGGAATTTACACTCCGCGTCCTTCGGTTTCAACCATTGCCAATGCTATGGATGTGGGCGACCCAAGTAATTTTGCTCGCGTCCTCGACTTGTTTGAAGGTTCGCATCAGGCAATTACTGAACAAATTAGCGGAGTTCGTTATACTGATGAGCAAATAGCTGAGACCATGAAAAAATGCAGACAAGAAACTGGATATTTACTCGATCCTCATGGAGCATGTGGTTATCAAGCATTGAAAGATGGATTACAACCGGGAGAAGTAGGTGTTTTTCTTGAAACAGCGCATCCAGCAAAATTTCTTGAAACTGTTGAGAGAGTTATTGGAGAAAAAATTGAAATTCCTGAAAAGCTACAGGAATTTATGAAAGGTGAAAAGCAAAGTGAATCGATGACTAAGGTTTTTGATGACTTTAAAACATATTTGTTAAATAGATAGATTTTCAAAGAATACTTGTTTTCTAATATAATACTTAAAAATCATAAGATGGAAGAAGAAAAAAAAGTAGCGGGTTTGCCCGAAAATGCTTACCGTGAATTAAATGAAGGTGAGGAATATAAGCCAGTAATGCCAGCTGATAAAAAATTCCCAGAAGTTACCGCTTGGTCTTTAGGAATGGGGCTTTTGATGGCAGTCATTTTTTCGGCAGCCGCAGCCTATTCAGGACTTAAAATTGGACAAGTTTTCGAAGCTGCAATTCCAATTTCGATAATTGCCGTTGGCGCATCAGCTGCTGCCCGAAAAAAAGGTGCTTTGGGACAAAACGTTATTATTCAATCTATTGGTGCTTCCTCTGGAGTTATTGTTGCAGGTGCTGTTTTTACTATTCCCGGCCTTTATATTCTTCAAGCAAAATATCCTGAAATTCAAGTTGATTTTTGGCAAATATTCTTTTCATCCTTATTGGGAGGATTCCTAGGGATTCTGTTTTTAATTCCCTTCCGTAAGTATTTTGTAAAGGATATGCATGGAAAACTTCCTTTTCCAGAGGCAACTGCTACCACTGAAATTTTAATGACAGGTGAAAAAGGTGGAAGTCAAGCCAAATTACTAATTATAAGTGGATTAATAGGAGGTTTGTTTGACTTTTGTTTTTCGGCTTTTCGGCTTTGGAGCGAAGAAATCACCACACGCATTATACCAATTGGCGAAATGCTTGCCGATAAGGTTAAAATGGTCATTAAATTTAATGTAAGTGCCCTTATATTTAGTTTTGGCTATCTTGTAGGTTTGCGTTATTCTTTGATAATTACTGTTGGTTCATTGTTATCGTGGTTGGTGCTTATACCTTTAGTGAATGAAATTGGAGCACTTTCTGCCTCATTAGGTGGTGGCTTGAATCCATTTGCTGCCATGTCGCCAGAAGATATTTTCAGACTCTATGTTCGTCCTATTGGAATTGGAGCTATTGCCATGGCTGGGATTATTGGTATCATTAAATCATCGGGTGTAATTGGTAGCGCATTCAAATTAGCTTTCGGAGTTGGTGGAAAAACTCAAACAGAAGTAAAAGTTGAAAGAACACAAAAGGATTTAAAAATGTCATTTGTAATGCTTTTCTTATTTTTAACGCTGATTGCTGTATTCGTTTTCTTAATTATTGGTGTCAAAATTACCCTAATTCAAGCTTTAATAGCATTACTTACTGTATTTATAATTTCATTTTTGTTCACAACCGTTGCTGCTAATGCAATCGCCATTGTGGGTTCAAATCCAGTTTCTGGAATGACATTGATGACATTAATTTTGTCGTCAGTTGTTTTGGTTTCGGTAGGACTTAAAGGCTGGCAAGGAATGGTTAGTGCGTTGATTATTGGTGGAATTGTTTGTACTGCCTTGTCCATGGCTGGTGGTTTTATTACCGACTTGAAAGTTGGTTATTGGTTAGGAACTACTCCAGCTAAACAACAAAGTTATAAATTTTTAGGAACACTTGTATCGGCTGCAACGGTCGGTGTAGTGATTTTCATTTTAAATCAGGCTTATGGCTTTGTTCAGACACCTGAACATACGCAACCAATGACTGCTCCACAGGCAAATGCAATGGCAGCTATTATTGAACCACTTATGTCAGGCTCAGGAGTGAGTTGGGTGTTGTTAGGAATTGGAGCAGTAATTTCAATTTTAATTAATTGGCTTAAAATTTCTCCGCTGGCTTTTGCTTTGGGAATGTTTATTCCACTTCCTTTAAATACGCCTCTTGTAGTTGGAGGTTTGTTGAATCATTGGTTTACAAATAGTTCAAAAAATAAAACACTTGCTAATGCCCGTGTTCAACGTGGTATACTTATTTCCTCAGGATTTATTGCAGGAGCTGCTTTATTTGGTGTACTTGGAGCTTTTATTATTTTCTTTACTGGTGACGGCGAAGTACTTAATCTGAATGTTTGGACTGACCCGAATGGTAAAGGTGCACAAATAACAGCGATTGTTGCATTTGTTGCTTTATTAGCTTATTTTGTTTGGGAATCATTCAAAGCAAAAGAAGAAGATTGATTTTATTCTACTTTAAAAAAATACAGAAAAGACTGTTTCGTTTATTACGAAACAGTCTTTTTTACTTTGATGCAATACTGATTTGTGATTTTGAACCTGATAAAGTCGTATTATAAGTATTGATTAATAATTTTTTTTCTCAAAATAATATTGGTTTCTTGCTTTTTTTCATTTACTTTGTCGTTCAATTAATAGGACTATTAAATAATAAAATTAAATATGGAAATTAAGACTGAACAAAGTATGGAACAAATGATACTTGAAACAGCCGAAAGACTATTCTTGGAGAAAGGATTTGCAGCCACTTCTACTACACAAATTGCACGTGAAGTTGGTTGTAATCAAGCTTTGGTACATTATTATTTCCGTACAAAAGACAATCTTTTCAATACAATTTTCGAGGAAAAGTTCAAGGAGTTTTTTCAGGTGGTTTTCGATTTGGAAAAACTAAATGATATAAGCTTTGAAGAAAAACTCAGGCATATTGTTCTGGCTCACTTTGATATGTTGAATAAAAACAGGAAATTACCTGTGCTTATTATTACTGAATTTAATAGAAGGCCTGAACTTATTGCAGAATTGAGAACAAAATTTTCTACTATTCCTATTCTCATTCTAAAGCCGATTCAAGAAGAATTACAAGCTGAAATTGATGCGCGAAGAATTAGACAAATCACTATTTTAGATATATTAATTACGATGGTTTCACTAAATGTATCCTTGTTTTTATTAATGACAATTACTGGAGAAATATTGCAAATCAGTGAGGAGCAAAGAGAATCAATTTTTTTACAAAGACGAGAAGAACATGTTAATATCATTTTGAGTAGTCTAAGACCGTAAATCCTTAAATAGACAAACAAGAACAAAGAACAAAGAACAAAGACAAAAGACCAAAAAATGAAAGCCACAAAAGGAACTAATTGACATTCATTATCTTTTAGAGTAATTTGAATTTGTTTTCGTCAACGAATAAGATTATTCTCTATATTTCCTACTGAATGTAAAGGTTTTAGTTCGAGAATAAAAAAACATAAAAAAAATCACGATTTTAGAGAGTTTTGGTACTAAATGGGATTTTTATTTCTATTATCCTTTTAATTATATATTACTAATTATGAATAGATTAAACAAATATTTCAGCAAAAAAAGTAACCTAATTCCCCTTCAGGGCTTAGGGGTTTTACTTTTACTGTTTTTCCCAATCTGTGCTTTTGGGCAAGGTTTGACCCTTGATAATTGTCAGGAAAAAGCAAAAGCAAATTATCCTTTGATAAAACAATATGGACTGATAGAGGAAACTCTGCAGTATAATATTAGTAATGCCAATAAAGGTTTTCTGCCTCAGCTTTCGTTGTCGGCTCGTGCTTCTTATCAGTCAGATGCAATATCCATAAATTTGAATGGAATGCAAATGAGCCAGGACAAAGACCAATATCAGGCGGTGTTGGAGGCAAGTCAGTTGATTTGGGATGGCGGAATTATTTTAGCTCAAAAGAAAATTAGCAAAGCCAGTACCGAAGTGGATAAACAAAAGTTAGATGTTGATATTTTCAGTCTGAACGAACGAGTAAATCAATTGTACTTTGGGATACTTTTATTGGAAGAACAAATAAAACAAACTGAAATTTTGCAAAATGAACTCGAAGTAAATTACAAAAGAGTTGTTTCGTATAAACAAAACGGCGTTGCCAATCAATCGGATATTGACGCCATAAATGTAGAACAAATCAATGCAAATCAACGTAATACGGAGTTGAGAAGCACTCAAAAATCGTATGAAATAATGTTAGGAGCGTTGATAGGAATGCCATTGAAAGTGGAACTTGTAAAACCCGAAATGAGTCTGACGGTTTTGAGCGACACTACAAATAATCGACCAGAACTAAAATTATTCGATGCTCAAAAAAGTTTATTCGACTCTCAGAAAGATTTACTTAATGCTACCAACCTACCTAAAATTGGACTTTTTGGTCAGGCAGGTTATGGTAAACCAGGTCTGAATATGCTTTATAATGGGTTTTCCGATTTTTATTTGGGGGGTGTTCGGTTATCGTGGAATTTTAGCGGACTTTATACTCAAAAAAATAATATCAACAAGTTGGAATTGAATAAGAAAATGGTGGATGTTCAAAAAGAAACTTTTCTTTTTAATACCGATTTGAGAACGAAACAACAACAAACCGAAATTGAAAAGTTGCAACAAGTATTGTTGAACGACGACGAAATTATCCGCCTACGGGGCAACATTAAAATGGCCTCAAACGCCAAATTGGAGAACGGAACTTTGACTGTTTCTGATTTGATTCGTGATATCAATGCTGAAAATGTGGCAAAGCAAACCAAATCATTGCATGAAATTCAACTTTTAATGGCTGTATATCAATTGAAAAACAATATAAATAATTAAAAACTCCTAAATTTTCCATCAGGAAAAATAATACATACATTTATGAAAACAAAAAATGCGATTCTCAGTAAAAAGAAAAATTTCGGAATGAAGGTTGGATTATTTGCTCTTGCACTTACAACAGTTTTAGTTTCTTGTGGAAAATCGGATGATGATGCGGATGCCTCAGGAACTTTTGAAGCGGTTGAAGTGATTGTTTCAGCAGAAGTAGCTGGTAAAATCACGTCATTTACAGCCGAAGAAGGTCAGATTTTGAAAGCCGGTGAAGTAGTTGGAAGCATTGATAGTACGCAATTATTTTTACGAAAAGAACAGTTGCTAATTAGCAAAAAAGCGTTGCAAAGTCGTCGACCTGATGTTCAGAAGCAAATTGCCGCTTTGGAACAACAGATCACAACGGCAAAATCGGAACGCAATCGGGTGGAAAATTTGGTGAAAGCAAACGCCGCGAACCAAAAACAATTGGATGATGCCACTGCACAAATTGCATTTTTAGTAAAACAACTTGATGCTCAAAAAACCACTTTACAGAATACAAATGATGGTATTTCGGACGAAAGTAAAGGTTTGGATATTCAAATTGCACAGGTTGAAGATCAATTAAATAAATGCAAAATTACTAGTCCAATTGACGGAACACTTTTGTTGAAATATGCCGAAATGGGCGAAGTGGCAGCTCCTGGAAAAGCACTTTTCAAAATTGCTGATACGGCTGAAATGATTTTGCGTGCGTACGTTACCAACGATCAGTTGACACAATTGAAAATAGGACAAAAAGTAAAAGTTTTTGCCGATTCGGGACAAAATGAAATGAAAGAATATGAAGGACGTATTTCATGGATTTCAAGTAAAGCAGAGTTTACTCCGAAAACAATTCAAACCCGCGACGAACGTGCCAACCTTGTTTATGCATTAAAAATTAGTGTAAATAATGACGGTTTGTTGAAAATTGGGATGTATGGGAATATTAAGTTTTAAGTAACCACCAGTCCCTAAATGAGAGTTTCAAACACTAAACTACTTTTATTGTAATTCAAATGGATAAAGATATTCAAAATACCGGTTCTGCAATTCGTTGTGTAGCCATCAGCAAGAAATACGGTAAGATTGAAGCGTTGAAAGGTATCGAAATAGATGTAAAACCCGGCGAAATTTTTGGAATTATTGGACCCGATGGTGCAGGAAAAACAACGCTTTTTAGAATACTTACTACTTTAATTTTGGCTGATAAAGGAACAGCAGAGGTTGATGGCTTTGATTTTGTAACTGATTATAAAGAAATTCGGAAACGAGTGGGTTATATGCCAGGAAGGTTTTCGCTGTATCAGGATTTGACAGTAGAAGAAAATCTGAACTTTTTTGCTACGGTTTTCAATACATCCATTGAAGAAAATTACGAGTTGGTGAAAGATATATACCAACAAATTGAGCCTTTCAAAAAACGTAGGGCAGGAAAACTATCTGGAGGAATGAAACAAAAATTGGCATTGAGTTGTGCCCTGATTCATAAACCAAGCGTCTTATTTTTAGATGAACCTACAACAGGAGTTGATCCTGTTTCACGAAAAGAATTCTGGGGAATGTTGAAAAAACTCAAAGCACAAGGCATAACTATTTTAGTATCTACACCTTATATGGATGAAGCCAGTTTGTGCGACAGAATTGCTTTAATACAAAACGGCGAATTTTTAAAAATTGATACTCCCGAAAATATTGTAATGCAGTATGAAAACAAACTTTGGGCAGTTCAAAGCGATAATATGCCATTGCTTTTAAGAGATTTACGTGCAAATGAAATGAGTAAAAACTGTTTTGCTTTTGGTGATAAACATCACGTTTCAGTTGATAATGCAGAGTTGACTTTTGATAGTTTGAGAGAATATCTTGAGAATAAAAAACAAACGAATATCGAAATTAGTGAAATAAAACCGTCGGTAGAGGATTGTTTCATGTTGTTATCCCAAAAATAGAAATTTTAGAAATGAAAGATGTGATAAATAGTTCGACCGAAAATGTGATTGTTGCTGAAAATCTGACTAAAATATTCGGTAATTTTAAAGCGGTTGATAATATTTCGTTTGAAGTAAAAAAAGGAGAGATATTTGGATTCCTCGGAGCGAACGGAGCGGGAAAAACCACAGCCATGCGAATGCTTTGTGGTTTGAGCATTCCTACTGCTGGAAAAGGATTGGTAGCAGGATATGATATAGGTGCTCAGACCGAATTGCTGAAAAAAAACATCGGTTATATGAGCCAAAAATTCTCCTTGTACAACGACCTCAAAGTGTGGGAAAATATCGAACTTTTTGCTGGAATTTATGGAATGAATGACAAGGACATAAAGGAAAAAACAAACGAACTAATGAAAGTGCTAAAATTTGAAGATGAGCGCAATAAATTAGTAAAATCATTACCTTTAGGATTTAAACAAAAACTGGCTTTTTCGGTTTCCATTTTTCATAATCCTAAAGTGGTTTTTCTGGATGAGCCAACAGGTGGTGTCGATCCAATCACACGCCGACAGTTTTGGGAATTGATCTATGATGCTACATCAAAGGGAATAACGGTTTTCGTAACCACGCATTATATGGACGAAGCTGAATATTGCGATCGTTTATCTATTATGGTAGATGGAAAAATTGAAGCCTTAGATTCTCCCAAAAATCTCAAGAAGCAGTTTAATGCCCAAAATATGGATGAAGTATTTCAACAACTTGCACGCAAATCAACTCGTAAAGAAAACTAAAAATGAAACAGTTACTATCATTTATACGTAAGGAATTTTATCATATTCTGCGTGACAAAACTACGATGATGATATTGCTTTTGATGCCAATAATTCAGATAATTTTATTTGGATTTGCACTTACAACAGAAGTGAA
>JBBRHJ010000153.1:0-8656 GCA_038222885.1 Bacteroidales bacterium
TAATTTGTAAAATAATTATATCTTTGTAAGTAAATTGATTTATAGAATTAATTAAAAACAACTTATACCATGACAGCAATAGAATTGAAAACCATGCTCATGCATCGAATAGCCGAAATTGATGATGTGCCATTTTTAAAAGCAATTAAAACGATTCTTGACTCGAAAACGCAAAGTGAATTACTAAGCTTGTCAGCCGATCAAAGAAACGATATTGTGGCTTCCAAAAAAGAAATGGAACAAGGACTTTATACTAATCATGCCGAATTAGATAAGGAAATAAAGGGATGGCTACACGAAAAATAGTTTGGTCGAATAGTGCCAAAATCAAACTATATGATATCTTGAAGTTCTTCGCAGAAAGGAATAAGAGTAAGACTTATTCTGAAAAATTATATAAAAAGCTGAACAAGGAATTGAGCTTACTTATCAAACAACCCGATTTGGGAATTAGAACTGAAATTGATTTTGTTAGAGCTTTTATTATAGGAGATTATATATTATTTTACGAAGTAAATGAGGATGTTATTATAATCCATACTCTTTGGGATAGTAGACAAAATATTAATGACCTAAAAGTCAAATGATTCCAAATTCTCTTACAATACAATACAAAACAAAACGCAAATCGATTTAAACTCCGATTTGCGTTTTGTTTTATGGTGGGATTTTGAGTATTTTTATAAAATAATTATATCTCTGCAAGTAAATAAATACAAGTAGTATGAAAACAATGGTATTACAGGGAGAAAACTGCAAATCTACACTAATTACAAATATTTGATTTGCAACTAAA
Source organism: Bacteroidales bacterium (assembly GCA_038222885.1). Classification (GTDB taxonomy): domain Bacteria; phylum Bacteroidota; class Bacteroidia; order Bacteroidales; family Paludibacteraceae; genus Paludibacter. The sequence goes on from JBBRHJ010000153.1 coordinate 797, forward strand.
TATACTAATTTCCTTTGGCGTAATCCACGATACATCGAGATGTTCCATTTGCGTTATTTGTGTCCCACGATATCTATCGGATTTGCGTTCAAAAAAAACTTTTCGGAGGAAACTTACATATAGAAAGGTTAAAATTAAAAACTGCATGTTATGTTGACAGATAATCATTTAAGTAATTATCTCAACGAATTGTTCGATATCGAAGGATATTCTTTGTTTTTGAATAGTAAAATTTATGAAGGATGTTGCGAAAGTATTAATAATCAGCGTTATATAGTTGTGGCATAGGAATTGAATAATATAAGGAAATTATTAGATATAAATCTTAAAAACAAAAATCATGACACGATCAAATTTATTTACAACTGCAGTAGTTATCTTTAGTCTTTTATTTTTTTCTTCTTGTTTAGATAACCAAATTTCAGATGCTTCAGAAGAAACTGTTTTCTTAAAAGTTCAAGACGAAATCAATTCTACATCTCAAGCAGACCTGGCTATTCAAAATGCAGAGGAATCTATTGCAGCGTTCTTGTCTAGTTCCAGCTCTAATGTGAAAAGAGTTCAAAAAGCGTTTAGTGGACCAGAAATTACTTTAATTTCAAAAGATAAGGAGTTTCCTCGATTCTACAAGATAAATTTTGGTGATAAATATGAAGATATTCATGGAAATATTTTTAGAGGTGTAATTTTTAAAATTCAATCGAGTTATAAAGAAAATGAATTCGTGTTTGGAAATCTTATTATTGATTATCCGATATATGAAAAATATAAAGAATTATTTCAGAAAGGTGATAATAAATTTTATATCAATGATAAACTTGTTGAAGGTTACAAAAGAGTTGATGCACTAGAAGAAGGTGTTCTTAAATTTGTGTCAGAAATCATTATAGATAAATCATCAAAACAAGAAACATTTCGATATTCTGAAAGTCAAAGAGTACTTACTGATGACAATAAAACTAAAGATATATATACTGATGACAGTTTTGCTTTCACTGGTTATTCAAAAGGTAACATTTTTGTAAATGGAAGAATAGTTGACTACACTTATGAGATCCAAGAAGCACTCAAAACTGTAGCCGATTGGAGGTATTTTGTAAGTGGTGTTACGGAAGTTAGAATTGGGAAATCAACTCAAACAAGGTATTATGGTGATGGTGAAAAAGATGATGTAGCTGTGCAAGTTACAAATGGAGTAAAAAAAGAAATTGTTATAAGTTGGGATAAAAAATAGTTGGAGTCATTTCAGATACAATTTAATTTCTATAACATGTAGTTTAAGAGCTAATATCTTTAATGATATTGGCTCTTAAATTTTATTTCAACTGAAGAAGAGAAGCGAAAGAATAGAGTGCTAGTTGGATAATTTGGAATTTAAATTATTCCGTAAATGCTCGATGAATAATACTCTATTTGGAATTAGAAGAGCTATTCAATTCCTCCACGTGGACCAAATATAGTAAGCGTCATTTACTTCGGTTCATTGCTAAGTTGTGTATTGAAAATATTAGTATATCTCCTTATTTTCGCCTTTGCCTTCGCCTCCGTCTTCTTCCACCTACTCCGCCTTCACCACCAATATATCCCTAATATTCGTACTGTAGCAAGGCGACAATTGTTCGTTTTTCAGTTTCCATTTTCTGTCGAAACCTTGCGTGGCGATTTTAACTTTTTGTCGACCGTAGGATGCGTTCAGTTTGTCCATCACCGCCATTACTTTGTTGTATTTCGTGCGGTCTCTTGTGTCGAATAAGTCGGCTTGAAAAGGACGCTGCGGTACAATTTCACTGACGATGACTCCAGCTTTTTTATATTTATATCCTGCCTTAAATATCTTTTTCAGTCCTTGTTCGGCATAATAAATCAATTCAGTACTGTCGTTGGTCGAAACTGGCAATTGCATTACAACTTGATTGTAGTATTGGGCTTGATTGGTAGCAAAAGGATTCGTTTCGATAAACACGATAATCACATTGGCAGTGGATTTTTGTTGTCGTAATTTTTCGCCACAGGAAGCTGCAAAGTTCGCCACCGCTTCCGAAATGGGTTCAATAGTAGTTAGTTTTTCGCCAAAACTCCTCGAGGTGCAAATAGTTTTTTTCGACTTGGGCATTTCAGTTTCTATGCAAGGCGTACCCCGCAATTCGAGCCAAATTCGTTCGCCCACTACGCCCATATTTTGCCTCACCCAAGCTTTGCTGCGTTGCGTAAAATCCCAAGCAGTATTCACACTATAATACTGAAGTTTTTTTGAATAACTTCGTCCGATTCCCCAGATGTCGCCAATTTGAGTCAGTTTCAATGCTTTTTCTCGCTTTTCGTCTGTATCTATCACGCAAACTCCCTGATAAGCCTTGTACTTTTTAGCAAATTTATTGGCCACTTTAGCTAAGGTTTTGGTAGCTGCAATTCCCAGACTTACAGGGATTCCGGTATTTTTAATTACGGTTTGTACCAATTTTCCACCTAAGTTATTGAGATTGATATTTTCAAATCCATTGAACAAAAGAAATGCTTCATCGATGGAATAAATTTCCATTTCTGGAACAAATCCTCGGATAGTCGTCATTACCCTGTGCGACATATCGCCATAAAGCACGTAATTTGACGAGAAAACGGCAACCTGATTTGTTTCAATTAATTCTTTCAACTTGAATGCTGGCTCACCCATGGGAATTCCGAGTAATTTTGCTTCGGCCGAGCGTGCTATGACACAGCCATCGTTGTTGGATAAAACAACAATAGCCTTGCCGTTGAGCGAAGGTTGAAAAACCCGCTCGCAGGAAGCATAGAAATTATTACAATCAATCAGGCCGTACATTGTTAAGTTCAGTTTCTTTTGTGATTTTTAATGGAGAAAGTTACAATTCCCCAGATGCAAAAATTATTTTCTTCGGTTACTTTTATCGGTTTAAAGTTCGGATTGGCAGGTACTAAATAAACGGCATCAGGCTCTAATCTGATGTATTTGAGCGTGAACTCACCATCGATATAACACACTGCTGTGTCGCCATCTTGTGGTTCAAGACTTTTATCAATCACCAATATGTCACCGTCCATGATGCCCGCGTCTTGCATTGAACTTCCCTTGACGCGGGCGTAGAAAGTGCTTGAAGGATTGCGGATTAGCTCCGTATTTAAGTCGATTTTTAAGTCGATATAGTCTTGTGCCGGACTTGGAAATCCAGCGACTATGCCACCCTCTACAAATGGCAATGGTGTATGCGAACTTGTATTGGCAGTGTAAAAATCAAGATGAACCGAATCGGCTATTTTGTTGATTTGTTGCATGTTGCAGTGTGATGAAAACTGTTCTAATTGTATTTACAAAGTAAGCAATTTTGTTTCATAATTTGATGCTGTATTGGAAGCAATTAATACCTTTTATGCTAAATTTTGTGCTGTAGACTGTCTATGAGTTGGTTGTGTTGAGGCAAATTTCTGTTTGTAATATTATCTTATATAGTATTCCCTGAATTATTCTCAGTGCTGGTTTACTACATTTTTTGTTATTTTATCAACAATACAAAACAATATTGAGCTATTATCGTTTTAATAATCAATGAATGACATTGCTTTTATTACAGTCAATTTTCTGTATTCCTAAAGAAAAAATTATCTTTTTGACAGGATTTACAGAATAATAAATTTGTTTCATTAGGTTTTCAGTACTAAATAGCTGGATATTTATGTAAGCAACTCTTAGATTGTAAATCGTAAATGTATAAATCGTAAATTCTTTAATGCTTGTAAATAATTTAGGGTAAATATTTACAGGCTTGATAAAAACCGATTTTAAGAAGACTTTGCTACATTTTTTTTTGTTCTTGTGAATAAAAGAATCAACTAGAAAATTGATTTTTTAGAAGTCTATAGTGTTGTGTATCAATTGTGTTTTTATTGTAGATTGTTGTGTTTATTTATCATTGTAGTCATTTTGCCATGTCAAAAAAAATGACTACTTTTGCAAGCTAATTCAAAAAATAGGTATGAGACAACTGAAAATTACAAAATCGATAACCAATCGAGAGAGTGCATCGCTTGATAAATATCTTCAAGAGATTGGCCGTGAAGACCTTATCACTGTTGAGGAGGAGGTTGAACTCGCCCAACGTATTCGAGGTGGGGATCGTCTTGCACTTGAAAAATTGACTCGTGCTAACCTTCGTTTTGTTGTTTCGGTAGCAAAGCAGTATCAGAATCAAGGATTAAGTCTGCCCGATTTGATTAATGAAGGTAATTTAGGACTTATTAAGGCTGCCGAAAAATTCGATGAAACGCGTGGATTTAAATTTATTTCCTATGCGGTGTGGTGGATTCGTCAGTCTATTCTTCAGGCTTTGGCTGAGCAATCGCGTATTGTGCGTCTGCCATTGAATCAGGTAGGTTCGCTGAATAAAATCAACAAGGCATTTTCTAAATTTGAGCAAGAAAACGAACGCCGACCTTCACCCGAAGAATTGGCAGAACAACTTGACATTCCAGTAGAAAAAATCACGGATACGATGAAAGTTTCCGGAAGACATATTTCTGTGGATGCTCCTTTTGTGGAAGGTGAGGACAACAGTTTGTTGGATGTAATGATCAATGATGATTCTCCGAACGCTGACCGTGCATTGATGAACGAATCATTGTCTAAAGAAATTGAACGAGTTTTGATCAATACACTTTCGGACAGAGAGCGTGATATTGCGAAGAAATTCTTTGGTATCGGAGTTCCTGAAATGACATTGGAAGAAATAGGAGATGAGTTCGGTTTGACTCGCGAGCGGGTACGACAAATTAAAGAAAAAGCAATTCGTAAGCTTCGTCCAAATTCTAAGAGTAAGTTACTCAAAGGGTTTTTAGGCTAGGATTAAAAAACGATATAAAAAAAGCGAAACAGAGAATCATCTTGTTTCGCTTTTTTCGATTGTAGAAGTTCAAACATTTAAAAATTCGCTAGTATATCAGCCAAATGAATGCCTTTAATTGGTAGTTTTTGTTTGTTGATAAAGCCGTTGATATTCATCAGACAGGAAGCTTCGGTGCTTACAATATATTCTGCACCAGTTTTGAGGGCATTCAGTACTTTTTGCTCTGTCATCGACGATGAAATTTCATTATTTTTCACCGCAAAAGTACCACCAAAACCACAACAGGTGTCACACTCGTCCATTTCTATAAGTTCCAATCCATCAACTTGTCTAAGCAGTGTTCGCGCTTCGTCTTTAAGGCCATATTCGCGCAATGCAGAACAGGAATCGTGAAAAGTAACCTTGTGCTTAAATTGAGCTCCTAAGTTTTCAACTTTCAAGATATTGACCAAGAAGTCAGATAGTTCAAAGATTTTATTTTTAATTAATTCGTGCTTAGCGAGAAATTGAGTATTATCAGTCAGCACTTTAGGATAATGATGAATAACGAAAGACGAACAAGAACCCGAAGGCGATACGATGGGCATGGAATCGTTGAAGTCTGTCAGGAACTTCTCAGCAAATGCGGTCGTTTCTTTCCAATACCCACTGTTGAAAGCTGGTTGTCCACAACAAGTTTGCTCTGGATTATAATGGACTTTACAACCTGCTTTTTCAAGGATTTTAATCACATTAAAGCCCGTTTCGGGATAAAGTTGATCGATATAACAAGGTATAAAAAGTTGTACGTCCATCTTATTTTTTTTCGTTTTAAAATAATAATTCAACAAAAGGGATCAACAAAGCAGTCATTATTCCCATGATACCAATGGCTAAACCGCTGATTGCTCCTTCGAGAGCTCCCATTTCCATGGCCCGTGCTGTGCCTAAGGCATGCGAAGCAGATCCCATCGCTAATCCTTTGGCAATCTTGCTTTTGATTCCTATTTTACGTAAAATGACTGGTCCGACTAAGCCGCCAAAAATTCCACAAATAACTACAAAAGCAGCTGCCAATGCTGGAATGCCTCCTGCTTTTTCGGCCAAACTGATGGCGATAGGCGTGGTAACCGATTTTGGTGCTAAGGATGCCATTAGCACTTTATCGGCACCTAACCATTTCGACAGCAAAACAACACTTATAATTCCAACCAAACTACCCACAAAAACGGCGGTTATAATAGAAGTAACATTTCCTTTCAAGTGTTCCATTTGTTCGTAAAGTACGTATCCCAAAGCTACAACACTTGGTCCGAGCATAAAATGGAGTATGCGTGTTTGGTTATAAAAAGTCTGATAATCAATATCCATTACTTTCAAAAACGGGATAATTATGATAATGGAAATCAAAAGCGGTTGTAGGAGTGCAAGTTTGGTACGCTTATAAATAATTACGCCCAGTAAGAAGGTTCCCATCACCAACATCAGCAAGAATAATTCGGTGCTAATATAAGGTCGAACTGTATCTATTAAGTTATGCATCAACCTTTCCTCCTTTCGTTCTTCGGTTCTCGAATCGTTGCTGAATAATGGCTACAGTTGTAATGGTGAGTATGGTGCTTCCGGCAATTGCTACTACTATAGCTAGCAGCGATTGTGAAAGTAGCTCAACATAGACCATCAGACCTACACCAGCCGGAATGAAGAAAAGAGCCATGTTTTTGGTAATGGTGGTGGCTACTGATCTTACATTTTCAGGTTTTAGCAGTTTAAAATACAATGCCAAAAATAGCAAAATCATTCCCAGAACACTACCCGGCACAAAATTGTGAAGTAGCTTGCTGAGCATTTCACCCAAGAAGTAGAAAAATAATATGTAAAACGAACCTTTTATCATGTAAAAATATTTACGATTTAACTATTTACCATTTACGATTTAAGAAGTTGAGGATTATCAGCTTATTAGAATATTATTAAAACGATATAATATAATTCACAATTTTTAGAAAAATATTTCATCGAAAACAAATAGCGTATTTTCAAGAACATCTCTTTAAGTCCCCCGCAGTTTATCCCGCAAGGCGGGAGGGGCTTGGGGTTGTTGTTCCTCATCCCAAAAACCCTTGCCTTTTCAATACATCCAAGAACTTTTCTGAAAAGAACTCATTGTTCTTTTTTGAATATCTAATATCAGTAAATACTTGAGCCAATGTTTCTTTGTTGTTCTCAGCTACAAAATTCTTATAAAACTCACTGTTTTCTTTTTCAGCATAAAGTTCTTTGATAGCATCAGATGTGTAATCCTTATAAGTTTCGTTATGTACTATGGCTTCCATTGGTAGGCGGTCGGTTTTTTCAATCGCAGTAGCTGGATAGCCAATTGTGATAGCAGTAACAGGCACAACCAATTTTGGCAGTTGTAGTATGTCAATTATTTCACCAGCATTGTAAGTAGTGGTTCCCAAATAGCAAATTCCCAAACCTGCACGCTCGGCGGCAATAGCAAATGTTTGAGCAAAAATGATCGCATCGATTGCCGCTGCCACAAAAGACTGAAAATTATCATAACCTGGATCAGCATCGCTCAGTTCACACCATTTCGAAAAACGATTGAAATCAGCATTAAAAGTTAATATTGCTGGAGCATTTCTCACCATTTTTTGATTGAAATGTGTTGGCGACAGTTTTTCTTTCAATTGAGTGTCGGTAGTAACCACCACGCTATAAGCTTGCATATTACCTGTGTTCGACGCTTGTGCTGCTACTTGTAATAGACTGTCAAGTAGTGCTTTGTCTAAAGTTTGGTCGCTATATTCGCGTATGCTGCTTCGTTAGGTAAGAAATTCAAACATGATAGATGTAAATTTTTTAATTTAAGTTGCATAGATACGAATTGATTTATAAACATTTGCAACTAATATTTGATGCTGAAAAATTGGGATTAAAAATTAATTGTGAATTAGATAAAACATTATCAATCTATCAGTTGCCTGTGAAAGAGATTTATAGTACTTTTGTGCCCGAA
>JBBRHJ010000154.1:0-8606 GCA_038222885.1 Bacteroidales bacterium
AGTTTGGATAATCGTAATAGCATCCGGCTTTATAAAATCATTGTCCGATAGTATCCATACCCAATTGGTCTTTGCACTTTTAAGACATTTGAATATATTACGATCACCTCCAATGTTTTCGGAATTTTCTATTAATTCAAAATTCTTTCTTCCCGTTATGGTCTCTGGTATAATTGATCTTACTGATGGTGAGGAACAATTGTCTATTATTACTAATTCAATTTTATCTGTTAATTGAGGTTCAAGTAATGTTAATTGCTTTAATAATAAGTTATGACTATTATATGTTGGAATGGCTATTGTAAAATTTGGGATCATAAATGTTTTTGTCTGGTTAAAATATACTTGCTAAAAGATCTCAATTAATGCTATGCCATTCTTTCTTTTTTGTATTGAAAATATATCCACCCCATATAATTCCACCTATAAACGTTATTGAGCAATATCCTATTACCATCCCATTTACACCGAAATATTTTCCCAGTATTATTGTGGAAAGGCACACTGCTATACCGCCTACAATGGAGTTAATTAAAAATGGTTCTTGTTTATGGCATCTTAGATAAGTTGCCCATGAACCAACAATTTGGTTCAGGAAAATGGGTATCATCATTAAAATTAGAGGCAAATAGGGGAGAAATCGTTCACCAAGTGGAAAATTAAAATACCTCAACCCATGTATTAAGAAAAATAATATCGATAGTCCTAATCCGTTAATAACGACTGATTGTTTCAATGTTTTATCAAAAATACGATCAAGTTCAATATATTTCTTTTGGGCTATTAGACTTGAAAAAAGCGGTACTTTTGTTGACATCCAACTAAAAGATAAACCGAAAATACCATTTAAAGCAGCCAATGTCATACCCATTTGCCCTGCTACGATTGCACCTTCGGTAGCGAACAGTACAGGATTAAACAGTTGAAATATAAAATATCCACTCATCCAACTTAATGCAATTTTCCATTGGTAAGGAAAAATTTCCTTACGATAATTTACCCTTTCACTGCCAAATGTTTTCCATATATACACCAATAAATTTTTGTATGTACCTGAATAGAATAATACAAAAACAATTAAAAGACCAAGGATATTGCTAATACCACTTGAATACAATTTAGCCTTAAATATTAAAGTAGCCCAAATCATGAAGGTCGTTACAAGTTGCTGCGCCAATCGAATCTGCGCCACTTGTTTAACTTTTCCAAGTCCTTCCAAAAAAGCCAAAATGGGGTTAATAAGAAAAGCAACAGTAGTAGAAGTACAAAGAAGAATCCAGGGAATAATCCATTGAACTGAACCACCCGATTTATCATACCTGCTAAAAAAAATAAAACCTACAATTAGTAACATCACAAACAAGAACCCGGCAAATACCATGTACCATTTAACAGCAAAATGCAGTAAGGATGATAATCGGGATAAATGAGGTTGGGAACCACTTAGCTTGGTTTCTGAGTCCCAGGTAAGATGAGAAACTTCATGAGCCACATATTGGGTGATAATACCATTTAACCCGAGTTCGAAAAATAACTGAATGGCCAAAACACTTCCAAAAGTATAATAGAAACCTTGTTCAATACCTGAAAGAAACTGTGCGACAAAGAAAATAGTACCAACTCCTGTTATTGCTGCAATAATTCTGGCTAATGATGTATAAAAAATTGCTCCATCAATACCGAGTTTTGTTAATATATTTTGTATGAATTTTGACTTCTTGATCACTAAAATGAATAATTAATTATTGAACTTACTGCAATTCATTATTAATGCTATGTATGCAGGGATCTGAATATTTTGAAATTTGAAAATAGGTTTTCCAGTCATTTATTCTCTTATTGAAGTTTATTTGACAGATATTCCTCTCTACTTAGGAATGGATACATATCATCAATTTCTGGAGATATAATCTTTCCATCTGGTAAAACTTTTGACGACAACTTTGGAGCGAAGTTCTGAGCCAGATCTATGATTACTTCTACAAATGCGGGTCCAACTGTATCAATAAATTGAATTGCTGAATTAATGTATTCTTGTTTGCTTACTTTTAGATAAGGAATTCCATAAGCTAAGACAACTTTTTCCATGTCGGGAAAGCTTAATCCATTACCCTCACTGACACCGACTAATGGACGATCGCTAAAAAGATTTGTTTGAGTCTGTCTTATTGAATGATATCCATTATTATTGAAATAAATTATTTTCAAATTCAGATTATTGCATACAACGGTCTGTAATTCCTGTAAATTCATTTGGAAACTACCATCCCCATCAATGCAGATAACGCGTTCACCGTTGGATGCAACGGCACAACCAATAGAGGCGGGAAAGCCATAACCCATTGCCGCACAGCCTGAATTGGTAAACATTCGACTTCCTTTCTTCATTATTCCTGCCTGGAAAGAAATTACACACGCACTACCATTTCCACAAATAATTTTATCGTCATCTTTTAATTGTTTTGTAAACTCATTAATGAAGACATAAGGGTTAAGAATTGCATCAGACCTATAATATTCGGGAAGTGTCGCCGGGTATTTAAGATTTACATCTTTTGCCCAATCCAACCATTGTTTATGTGAGTCTGAATGGCAAACTGACAAATCATTTTCAAGAAGATCAGTAATTACATCTTTTACATCGGCCCAAACTGGCATATCAGGGTAAATAGTAGGTTTATTAAGTTCTAATTTATCTATATCTACAATAATCTTGAATGCTTTTGATGCCCATTGCCGGTAATTATAACTAATTTGACGAATATTGCATCTACAACCAAGAACCAAAAGTAGATCTGCATTTTGAACAACAAAATTACCACCTCTTGTACCAATTGTACCGGGTCTGCCGCAATAATAGGGATGTTCGTCCCATATTAAATCATGAGCATTCCATGCTGTTACAACCGGAATTTTAAGTTCCTCAACCAATTTAAGAAAGATATTATGTGATTTTCCTAATCTGATTCCGGTTCCGGCAAAAATTACTGGCCTTTTGGCTGATTTTAATTTTTCAATTATTGCTAGCGTCTTCGATGTGTCGTAGATCGGTTTTTCTATATAACTGCATTCCTTTTCAAAGTCGAAATGTCGTAATTCTTCGGTTTCAATAACTGCAGCTTGTACATCCAGCGGAATATCTAACCATACGGGACCACCCCGGCCAGATAAACTTAGATAATATGCCTTTTCCAAATGATAAGCAATGTCATTGGGGTTGAGCACAATTTGAGCATATTTGGTCATGTTACTTACACTGGAAACGATATCAAATTCCTGATCTCCTAATTGACGAAGAGGCAATTCAGTTGCATATATCGTAGTTTCTCTTTTAACCTGTCCTGAGATGATAAACATGGGAATAGAATCTAACCACCCGCCCAATACACCTGTTGCAGCGTTTGTTCCTCCGGGACCGCTTGTAACACATACCGCTGCTAATTTGTTGGTTAATCTGGTATAACCCTCTGCTGCCATTGCACAAGCTTGTTCATGATGGTTATAAATACATTTTAATTTTTCATGATGGCCAAATGCGTCATTCAAATGCATTGCTCCTCCGCCAGTTATTGTAAATACATGATTTATTTCTTTTTTTACCAGAAATTCAGCTATATAATTTGCAACTTTTATTTTCATTTTATTTTACATTTAACAAATCAAGAACTTTATCAATTCCATAAAACAATTCTTCTGAAGTCATATCCATTATTTTATTTAACTCCATGTTATCTTGTATAAGAATTAATGGTAATCCATCTCCCGTCCTTTTTTTATCCATTTTTAGAGCTTCTAAAATTGAATCTTTATTGAAGTATTCTTTTACAAATTGAAAATTATAACTATGTAATAAGATATTATTACGAATTGTCATTTCATTCCCGATTGAAAGAAATTCCCTTTTAACAGCAATAATATTGGCAAAGATCATTCCAACAACAACTGCAGTACCATGTGGAATTGCATATTTTGAGGCAACCTCCAGTGCATGACCAAAACAATGGCCATAATTCAAGAGATTTCGGCGACCTGTATCAAACTCATCATCTTTGATATATGAGTACTTAATGGATAAGCTATTTTTCACTAACTCTGTAAGGAATTCAACATTTTCACGTTTTACATCCAGTTCTTTAATTTTTGAAGAAATCAATTCGACATTCTCTTTTCCACCCATTAAATGAAGCTTTACAACTTCTCCGATACCACTATAAAAATCCTGAATTGCAAGTGATTTGGTAAACTCAACATTTACAAAAATTTTTGTTGGTGGGAAAAATGATCCTAATAAATTTTTAAAACGTTTGTAATTTAATGATGTCTTACTGCCCATGCAACTATCAGACTGAGCTAACAATGTAGTAGGTACGAAAACCCAATTTACACCGCGATATAAAATTGAGGCAAGAAAACCAGAGACATCTTGAACAATGCCTCCTCCAATTGAAATAATAGTCATATTCTTTTTTGCATTTGAACTCATAACAGAATCACACATTTGCAAAACACTCTCGATTGTTTTATTAGTTTCTATTGCATCAAACAAGATGATTTCTTCTTTCTTGAAATACTCTGCAAAAACAGATTCATAACAAGTCCATACATTTTTATCTATAACTACAGCTTTAGGACTTATTGAAGTCAATTCCTTTAGAAATTCAAAATCAGGTTGAACATTAATACTGTAGTTTTTAATTTTAGATTCTACATTTATCTGCATACGTAACCTCCATCAATTATTATTGTTTGACCAGTAATATAAGTATTCATGTCTGAAGAAAGGAAATAAACCAGATTGGCAATTTCTTCAGGATCAGCCAATCGTTTTAAGGGAATTAATGATGCAATGACTGCTATTTCACTTGCAGAATTATTTTGTTTGGTTAGTTCTGTATTAACATAACCCGGTGCTATTGAATTTACCAAAATATTTTTTGAGGCATATTCCAAAGCTAATGTGCGTGTTATACCATTTAAAGCTGTTTTTGCTGCACTATATCCACATCTGCCTTCCTTTGCAACAAAACTCCAGATAGAACTTATATTTACAATATATCCGGGTCTGTTATTACCCATCCTTCCATTCATGCATTGAATTATTTTTAATGGTGCCAATAGATCTATTTGTATCATTGAATTTAAGTCTACATCAGTAAGGTCATTCAATGTTGCAATAGTATTAACTCCAGCACAGTTAACAATCACATCTATATCACTATCAATTCTTTTGCAATATGATTCAATGGAAGAATTATTTTCCAAATTCATTTCTATACGTGATGGTGTTAATACTTTATAGCCATTACTTATAAACTTTTCAGCAACCGATTTGCCAATTCCCCGGCTACCTCCTGTTATCAATACGACTTTTCCCATTTAAAACTTATATAAAGTAGCTGTGATAAACTTAATATCTAATTCGGACTTCAATTTCGCTAATATTTTATCAACGTATGCATTAATCTCCTGACCCATTCGTTTTGAAAACTCGTATTCCATCTTTGAAGAAAAATAATCTGATTCCTTGTTTAATGAATAGCCGTCAAAACCGGCTAGTGCAATATCAGTTACTCCAATTTTCATCATAACTTTTAGAGCCATTATAAATGAATTGTCAATGAAAACAGCATCGCGATCAATCAGCGTTTCGTAGTCTAAATTTATATCAAACTTACCGGCAGCTTTTGTTACATTGGAAGTTGCAATAATTTTTATTTTATCAGAATTGTTCGAAATTTCTGTTGAATGCTGGACATAGCGTTTGGAATTTGTAAGGAACAAATAATCCACATCAAACATATCAGGAATAAAGTTAATTGATATTACTACCGGTTTTTCTGAATTAATAAAATCAACTATCTTTTCTTTATCCTGCAATACACTTTTACCAGGGCCGATCAAAAGAACCTTTCTTCCTCCTATTTCATTTTTCAGGGTCAAATAATCAACATCGTCTCTACAATTGTTTTTTTGATAATCAAAATAAAGTTCTTGGATCAAATCTTTTTTATAAAGTAACTTTTCTGGTCCTTTAACAATTTTTTGTATTATCTCATTGATTGACTTCACAGACAATGTTTTCTTGTTAAGTAAAAAAGATATATAATCCGGATGACAATCATTGGACGCAGAGACAAAACTCTTTAAAGAATATCCCCAATGTAATTGTTTATACAAATCAAGTACACTAACATCAATACCTTCCAGAATCTGATTAATATCATATTGAGTATTGAAATTTTTATTCATAAAAGTTACTAATAATTCCAACGGGGCATTTCCTGCTCCTTTGCCCATACCAAACATTGAACCATCCAGCACCAACATTCTAGGTTTTTCTTCATGTTTTCTCGCCAATTCCATACAATTGGCAAAGGCTAACTGAAAGTTATTATGAGCATGGAACCCAATTCCAATATTTTTATCCAAATTTGCATCCAAATACTGATAATAATGATTCAACAAATTAATATCCATTAATCCGTATGTATCTACAATAGAAAATGCATAAGGTTTTAGTTCATTTAATATCGTAATAATCTCATCGAGCTTCTCGTTTGTATAAGTCGTAAAAGATACAGCATTCGCAAAAACTAAGTAACCCATCTCTTGTAATTTTCGACAATACTCCAGAGCTTCGTGCATCAAATGCATTTTAAATATGACACGAATTCCATCTATAATTGTATCTTTTCGTGGCTGAATATTCTTTAAATCACAAGTTCCATAATCAATCATTGCCACAACCAGGGTGTTTTTTTTATCTAGTTTCCCCCAAATATTTTCAACACATGAAGTATCAGGCATAATACTTCGGTTAATATCGAACGGACGCCGGTCATCTAAAAAACCGACTTCGATAAAATCAATCCCAGCAGAGATACTTCTCTCAAATAAATTGATCAGCGTATTGTGGCCAAAATTCCAATCATTATTGTACCCACCATCGCGCAGCGTGCAATCTAATAGTTTAATATTCATTTGTAAATAATTATTAGGTTAAACAATATCAGTATATTAAAAGACAGATAAGAAGTTGAAATTTCATAACTGTATATTATAATTATTTCGAACAATTAATTTAATTGCATCAGCAAAAGATATCTCATTTGTAAATCTGATCGCATTTTCTGTTTTAGTTACAGATGGATTTAACGATACTTGCTTTGCAGGAACGATACTCCCATAATGAAGAACGCTGGAACTTTTAAGAACTGATTTCATCTCCTCCATATAATTTTTCAAAGAACGGGTATCTTTTGATGCAATATGGTAAACGCCTAATTTAAATTCAGATTTATTGAATAAGTATTGGCATAATAGAAATATTTGTTTCGCGCAATCAGTTACATAAAGGTAATTCCAGTTTTGTTTACAGGAACTTAATTCCAAATCTTCATTTTTTAGCATTTTATCGATGGCCGACATGATTAATGTCCAGGGTCTGTCATTCTCCCCAAATGTGCTAAATATTCTTAAATGCAAATATTTTAATCCTACAGATTCACATAACAAAGAGCCTTCATTAAATACGCGTAATTTTGCTTTTCCATATTCTAATTCAGGATTACAAGGAGTTTCTTCTGTAATTAAATCCTCAACAAATCCATATTCAGCTTGTGAACCGGCTTCAACAAAAAGTTTACATCCTTTTAAGGCAGCAACTCTAATGGCTTCTTTAGCATAGTCCACATTAAGCCCCTGTAGAATCGCACTATTACGCCCTTTTTGATCTGTGTTTGTCCAAGCCAAATTGATGAATACATCTGCTCTATCAATAACTTTTGCAATATCATCGATGTACTTCAGATCTGAATAGACTACTTTTATATTTGCATTAACAGGAAGGCGTTTAAGACCATTACTATCTTCCCGGCAGACTGCATAAACTAAATGACCATCAAAAGATGATAAATATTGGCATAGAGCAATACCAATCATTGATGTTGCTCCTGTTATTATAAACAATTTCACTTTTAAGCTAATTTATTTGTTATTCCCAGTCATCAGTTAAGATATTTTCAGATGGAACTCCTTTTCCTATTAGTATTTTCTTAAATGATTTAATCATTATCGGAGGGCCGGAGATAAAATAGTTTGATTCGTTTGCGCTCTCATTGATGATTTGGTGAATGTTGATGAGGCCGTCTTTGTCTTCGTAAAATGATTTCACAGATTTCAATGGATTTCGCGGATTATTCAATTCTGCATCATAGATGTTGTAATCCTTTGAACGGAAATCGAGGTAGATATGCGGGTTGATATACTCGTTGAAGGATTCGTGGGTAAAGAGCGATAGGAAAGGGGTGATGCCGGTTCCTGCTGCTATAGCGAATTTTACGAATCGGAGATCAGCGAAGCTAATTTGGATAAATTATACGAATTCCATCTGCACTGGACTACCTGCCCCAATTTATCAGGGAATTGGTTATAATTTATCTAATTGATCTTTAAATCTGATAATAATTAGCAGCAGTAAACCAGTTTTTAGTTGTTTGCTTCATAAATGATTGTTCCTGTGCTGAGTATCTCTCTTTTAAAGTTACTGTTTAATTGAATGAACTTATCGTACATGGGTTTTGTATGGACGATGAGATCTATATCAG
>JBBRHJ010000155.1:0-8603 GCA_038222885.1 Bacteroidales bacterium
CTTAAAATACGGTGTTCAGTTCGTTATTTCGGGACACAATCATTTCTATTCAAGAGCCGATGTAAATAATGTTATGCACATTACTACGGGTGGAGGAGGAGCACCATTGTATACGCCCTCACAAACTGATTATATTGTAAAGATGGACAAATCATATCATTTTTGTAAAATTGATATTGATAAAAACAACTTTAAATTAACTGCACAAAGAAGCGATGGAAGTATTATTGAAACGTTTGATTATGTAAAATCGAATGAACCCGGAATTGCCATATCACCCAGTAAAGTTTTAACAAGACCCGGAGTAACAAATCAACTATCAGCTTTTGTGTATCCAATGGATTATGCAAACGAACAAGTCAGCTGGACTTCAAATAACACTGCCGTTGCAACCGTAAGATCAACTGGTCTAGTATCGGCCATTTCTGACGGCACTGCAATTATTACTGCATCAATACTTGGTGGAACTAAAACATCTACAACAACCGTTTCTGTTCTCGCTTATTCAGGTAATTTGAATTTTGACAATTGCGATCTTACTACCGGATGGACAGGATCTTCATCGAATGTAATGACATTAAATACTGCCGACCAAAAAGAAGGCGCCGCTTGTATTCAAATCGTTGGAACAGGAACTGATGAGTATAAGAAAGTTTTCGCAACACCTTTCAATTCAGGTGCAACCCTTGCCAATGGCGTATTGAAATTTTGGTATTACATTTCGGATATAACAAAGACCGGTTCAGTTCGTGTGGAATTAAGTAGTGCTGGAAAAGCCGACACAAATGAATTTCAATGGTCGTTATCAGGACTAATAAATGGCTGGAATCAAGTTTCATTAAAACTTAACACTGGTTCGACTACAGGCACACCCGATTTAAATGCGATTAACTGGTTTCGTATCTACTCCACAAAAACAGCAAGTATCACAACCCGTATCGATGACATTCAACTTGGACCTGAAGCTTTTTTCTCTGGTTTGCCCAATACAAGTGACAATCAGAAGAGTGGAAATTCACTTAGGATATATCCAAATCCTAATAAAACAGGAAATTTGATTGTTGACTTAAGCGGATTTGAAAACGTGTTTGAAGTAAAATTGAAAATCTCCAATCTTACAGGTAAAGTAGTTTTCCGACAAATAATTTACGGTAATTCACGTTCCGAAATAAATTTACCTAGTAACTTAGAAGATTCAGTTTATCTCATTTCGGCAGAAGCTGACAAATTGAAACTTACAAACAAGCTTGTGAAGTATTAATATTGACATAACAATCTAACTTATATAAACTCTATTATGAATCCAAAAAAATCAGTAACCGGAATTTTAGTTCTTTTCAGTTTAATATTCGCGCTTAATTCCACTCTTTCTGCACGCGAATATTATCAAATTAAAGTATACACTATTAAAGACAAAGCTCAGGAAGCAAGTATTGACCAGTATTTGAAAGATGCGTACTTACCTGCGTTACATAAAGCAGGAATAAAAAAAGTTGGAGTTTTTAAACCTATTGCCGACGATAAGACTACGGGAACAAAGGTTTTTGTATTTATTCCGTTGAAAAATTTAAATCAAATTGAAAAAATAGAAGCTAAACTGGCAAAAGACAATCAATACCAATCTAACGGAACCACATACATTAATGCATCATGGGAAACTCCTCCTTATGTAAGAATTGAATCTATATTGTTAAAAGCATTTGCCGAGATGCCAGCATATAAAATTCCAAACCACACGTCTCCAGCTGGTGAAAGAATTTACGAATTACGAAGCTATGAGGGACCTACCGAGAAATTGTGGCGTAAAAAGGTAGAAATGTTCAATGAAGGAGGCGAAGTTGCAATATTTCATAAACTCAATTTCCAGGAAGTGTTCTATGCTGAAGTTATTTCCGGAAGTGCAATGCCAAATTTAATGTACCTAACCACATTTTCTGATATGAAATCGCACGATGAACATTGGAATGCCTTCCGTAATGACCCCGATTGGAAAAAACTTTCAGAAATGGAAGAATACAAACACGTAGTTTCGCATTCAGATAAATATTTAATGCACCCAACGGATTACTCAGATATTTAATTTGTGTAAAAGGCATAAATAAATTTACAATCACTTGACTTGCAGTGTTTTGATATTTTACATTAAGCAGTATTATTTTACTCTCCCTAGTTTTTTAAGATATGTAATTTGGTGAGCAAGTGCTTGTCTGTCATTGGGTTTTCAATCTCAACTGTATGTATTATAAGGACTTGCCTGCGGCAGGCAGCTTTGTAATCCGTTACTTTCAGGTTTTAATTAAATATTATCTTAGTAAACGGATAGAGCGTATATGTTTTGGATTAAAAGTCCTAAGAATACAAGAACTGAGATTGCAAATTCCAGTGACCAGTGATTGCAAATCCCTTTGGCGGTGCTCACTTTTATACATCTAAAGAAAAGGATGTATCCGAAGGGACGGGGCACCCACAATAGACACACTAGTTTATAGTAGAAATATTCTTAAGAACACTATTTCAAGTCTAAGATTTTCAAATACCCTAGGGTATTTTGTTTATTGTGCACTTTTTTTTCATTTTTCATTTTTCATTCTTCATTTTCCTATTTTCTATTGTGCCTATTGTAATTTAATTTCTTAAATTACATTTGTTTAGCTGAAGTTATTTAGCATAATGAAACTGACACAGTTGAACCTTGACTAAAGGAGATATGCAATTTATTCTATCAACTCAGAGGTTTAATTAATATTAAACTCTAAATTTCCTCCTTTACTTCTCATATTAATCAAAAATTAATCGTTGCATTAATATTGTCACGCTATATTTGTGTGTTTTATTGATTGAATCAGTTTATCTTATTTCCTTTAAGAGTAACCACACAAGAGCAATGAGTAAATTGATTGTAAAAAATAGCATTACAGATGAACTAATAAAATGAAAAAATCAACTCTTCTTAGCATTTCGTTATTGCTTGTTTTTTCAGCCTCAAATATTTTTGCTCAAAAAGTAAAAGTGCTTGTTTTTGGCGATTCACAAAAGATAGTAAATGAAGCCCCGGATAGTTATACATCGGCAATGGATAAAATACTTACCGATAGTCAAACCAAAGATGCTAACTTTATCATGCACATGGGCGATATTGTGGAAGATAATTTAGTTACTAATTGGACAGTAGCTCAGGCTGCCTGGCAAAAGTTAGATGGCAAAATACCTTACGTGCTCAATGTGGGCAACAACGATATGGCTGGTGATGGCGGAATTCTAAATTACAACGAGTATTTTCCTCTAAGCAGGTATCAAGCATGGCCATCGTTTGTTAGCAACTACGACCGAAACTCCAATGTGGCTCACCGCTTTAATGCAGCAGGTGTTAATTGGATGGTTATTTCCTTGAAACTAGCTCCGAGTGCAAACATTTTAGCCTGGGCCGAAAGTGTAATCGTAAACAATCCGACCAACAAAATTTTTATTATTAGTCACGATGCAAATCCAACCAGCGAAGTAACCAAATTAGCAATGAAATACAGCAATGTGTTGATGGTTTTATGTGGACATACAGTTACTGTCGAACCTGTTGAAATCGCAGCTAATCAAGGGAATAAGCTTGTATATTTAAAAACATGCTTCCACAATAAAGTGCTCGATATGTATGCCTGCGTGTTGGAATTGGATGTAAATGCTGGCACTATTTCAGGTCGTTATTATTCGCCTCAGTACGGAAAATTTTGGGACGATACGTCAGCTCCTTATTATGGCGATTCAAAAATGCCAACGAAACTAAATTGGACTATCTCTGGTTTTAATTTCAAAAATAGTGATGATTTATGTCCCAACGACCCCAATAAAGTTGTACCTGGATTATGTGGTTGCGGAGTGCCCGAAGGTACTTGCACCAACACTAACTTTCCACTCGATTCGCTAGTGCTTCAAGCAGAAGACGCTGTTTTTAGCGGCCCTATTGTAGCAACAAACCAGCCTGGATATAATGGTAGCGGTTTTCTCGATTTCACCAACCTGACAAACGACTTTGTTACATGGACAGCAAATGTAAATTCGGCAGCCAACTATGTGTTAGCTTTCCGATATGCACTTACTGCAAACCGCCCCATGAAGTTAACCATAAACGGCGAAGTCAGAATTCCTTCCATTGTTTTTCCGATAACGGGCAGTTGGGCTATTTGGGACAAATACAGAACTACACAAGCTCTGAAAGCGGGCAACAACACAATTACGCTAACTACGATTGGGTCTAATGGAGGGAATTTCGACGAATTGGGAATAAGTGGCATTCAAACAGTTAGCAGTACTGCAAACCCCAACACTAATCTTCTAAAAAAAAATATATATGTACATCTGCAAAACAGTGGAAATATATCAATAGATTTAGACGGATTCGAGAACTCAGGCACTGTACAAATTAAAATGATGAATTTAATGGGGCAAACAGTTTTTCAAACAAACACTTTAAACCCCACTCAACTTACAATTAATACTTCGACTTTTGTGAAAAACTCAATTTACATTGTTTCGGTTGAAGATATTTTATCGAAAGTGATAGAAAAAATAATCATATAATTCCGTTTCAATGAAAAAACAACTATTCATTCTGATTTTTACTGGCGTAGCATTTTTTTGTTTTGCTCAGGAAAATCCTTTTGTTAGCGATATGTATACTGCTGATCCTTCGGCACATGTATGGAAAGACGGACGGTTATATGTTTATCCATCGCACGACATTGACCCGCCCAAAGGTTGCGACCGGATGGATCAGTATCACGTATTTTCAACTACCGACATGAAAAACTGGACTGATCATGGCGAAATACTCAGAGCATCTCAAGTGCCTTGGGGAAGACCCGAAGGAGGTTTTATGTGGGCACCCGATTGTGCGTATAAAAATGGAATGTATTATTTTTATTTTCCACACCCAATTGGAACGGATTGGAATAAAACATGGAAAATTGGCATAGCAACAAGCTCAAAACCGGCTTCCGATTTTAAAGTACAAGGCTATCTCGAACTCAGTGGCGACCAGTTTGCCATGATTGATCCTTGTGTTTTTATAGACGACGATGGACAAGCCTACTTTTATTATGGTGGAGGCAGAAAGTGTAAGGGTGCCAAAATGAAAGATAATATGATAGAATTAGCCGACACACTAATTTCTATGGAAGGATTGGAAGATTTTCACGAAGCTGCTTGGGTTTTTAAACGAAAAGGCATTTACTATCTAACCTATTCCGACAGATTCCAAATTGACAAAAAAGGGGCAAATCGACTCAATTATGCCATAAGTAAAAATCCCTTAGGTCCTTGGGCATATCAGGGAGTGTATTTAGATCCAACGGGTTGTGATACGAGTCATGGCTCGGTTGTAAAATACAAAGGTAAATGGTATGCTTTTTATCACAACAGTGTACTTTCAGGTCGCGGAAATCTAAGATCAATTTGCGTTGATAGATTATATTTCGACCGGAAAGGAAAGATTCAAAAAGTGGTTCAAACAGGGAAACTCTATTCAAAATAAACAGCCCCATAACCCCCCCCAAGGGGTGGATTTTGGAGCGTATCTCAATATTACTCTTGAAAATAAAGTCTTATTTTGACTTTTAGTATCTAACTTATTTAATTTCTATTAATATCAAAATGAAAAAAACAACTACGATCTCAATTCTACTTTTAATTTTCAGCTTCACGAGCATTGCTTTAGCCGGAAAAATAATTTATCCCTGGCGGGCAACAACTGCCATTGTGAAGGCTGGTGAAACTTTTGAAGTTTGGTTCAATGCCGATGCAGGACAAACAGTTAACGGTATTGAGTTGCAAAGTAAGTATTTAAAAGTTGTACCTACTATTAGCAATACTGTTAACCAAACGTGGATGTACGATAAATGGTCGGAAAACACCTGTAATACTAAATTGACGATAACTGTACCTGCCGGCACACCAACTGACAGATACGATTTAATAATGAAAACGTCTTCGGGTGACGAAATTTCGTTGGCTGCTGTAAAAGTAATAAAGGATTATAAAACGAGTTTTTATGTATTCCATATTTCGGATGCACATCGCTGGCAAGGCACGTACGACACGAATAAAATTCTGAAAATGGTGGCTACAACTATTGATATTGCCAATATTATTGATCCCGAAATGGTTTTTGAAACCGGCGATAATCACTATCAAAACACCAACAGTGTAAGCAGTTCGCTTCAACGAATAACCGATTATTACAGTGGTTTTATGAACGGTACTGAATTTGTAAAAGGGCTGAATAATTTTTCGGCACCCGTATTCTGCATTCCCGGCAACCACGATACGCCTCAAAAAAATTATGAACTTGAACCTGGATTTCCCAATGCGGGTTATACCAAAGTACCATCGGCTGCATGGAATGATTTTTATGGTTTACAAGCACACAATTTTGCTTACGGAAACGCTCGCTTTATTGGCTTAAATAATGCCTGGTTTTCCGATGAATCTACCGGTATTCCAAATTTCTCACATCAAACCGACGAAGCAAAAACATGGCTTAATGAGGCTGGAAAAGGAACATTTCGTATTGGTTATTGCCATGTAATGACTCCTACTCCGCTAAAAGCATTTTACGATCCATTGTTTAAGGCTGGTGCTCCGCTTAACCTTATTTTAGCTGGACATTGCCATTGGGCTGGGACACATCCCATAAAGGACTATCCTGATGTGAAAATATGTCACTCAACCTATCCTCTACGTGAATTAAGCCGTAAAGCTGCTTTTAATCTGTATAAAGTGGATTTAACAACCAATAAATATACAGCCATTGGCGACAGTATTGGTGCACACGAAGGATTGGCAACTGCTGATGATTTTAGCTCAGTGAAACTAAAGCTAACCTTCAGCAAACCAAACGATGGTACAAATATTGAAAATACGGCAACAATCGTAAATAAATACAATTTCCCCATTACCGATGCTCGTGTTCGTTTTGTTGTTCCTAAAGGCAGTCCGTATTATGTACGTAATGGCACTATTAGTCAAGAATTTGATGGTACTGATTACCACGTAATTGATGCAAATTACAATCTTGAAGCCAACAGTACTTATGTGGTTTCTGTTCATCAAGGCATACAGCCTGATTTATGCCCCAACGACCCTAACAAAATGGATCCGGGCTTTTGTGGCTGTGGCGTTCCTGAAGGTTCTTGTCCGATTGCTGCAACCGAAATAACACTAAATGTGTCGAATGCACGCATGGTTCTAAATACTACCCGTCAGCTTAAAGCAACAATTTTACCTACCAACACGACCAATAAAACTGTAAACTGGCTCAGCAGTAATCCTGCTGTTGCACATGTCAATTCCGATGGAGTGGTTACTGCATTAAGCATAGGTTCTTCAACCATTACAGCTTCTACTTTCGATGCTGCCAAATCAGCAACAACAACCATTACCGTGTTGCCGGCAACGAATACGTATCAAGCCGAAGATGCTGAATGTATTGGTGCTATTGAAGTTACAAACCAGCCAGGCTACAACGGTACAGGATTTGCCGATTTTATGAATGCTTCGAACGATTACATCAAATGGAATGTGTATGTACCAACCGATGGAACTTACACAATTACCTTCCGTTATGCACTTACTGCAAATCGCCCACTCCGGTTAACCATTAACGATGTGGTGAAAGTTGCTTCGCTGGCTTTTCCGGTAACTGGAGCCTGGTCATCATGGGGTACATTCTCAACCAATCAAGAGTTGGTACAAGGACCCAACAGCATTATGCTAACTGCCATTGGCTCAAGTGGTGGAAATTTCGATGAATTGACCATTACAGGAAATGGAATTAGCGCGTTGAATAATCCGAAATCAGAAATCGACGGAAAAACAGTAAGGATTTACCCAAACCCATTAAATACAAACAAGTTATCGATAGACATGACTGGTTTTGAAAATTCCAATAACGTTCAGATAAAAATTATAAATATGATGGGACAAATTGTTTATCATAAAAATTTAAACAATGCATCTCATTTAATGATAAATACATTAAATTTGCTCAGCAAATCAGTTTATACAGTTTCTGTTCAATCTGGCACAACAATAATTTTAAACAAGTTAATCCTGAATTAGTCAAATTTCACTTCTAATTAATTTTAAGTATAAAATACTTCTATTTCTGCTAATAAGTGTCTTTAACTTATCCACAAATTCACAATTAACGAAAATCATTAACCATCGAATCGTTGTTTTAAATATACTCTATAATCATACCTGATAAAAAAACACTCCCAATGAATAATAATTATAAATTAATACTATGCCTGTTTTTCAGCGTACTAACAACTTTTACAGATGTCATATCTCAAGAGTTGGGTGCTACTTTTTGCTGGCATTATAAAGAATTACAAGGCGGACATCCCTATCTTTTCAATCAATCTATCGTAAAATCAACCATTTCTGAAAAAGAATGGTGGGAAAACCATGTGGAGGAGGTAGATTATGCCGGTTTGGATTATATTGCCTTACTGAGTCGCGGAACAACTCCAGGCAAACCCGATCGGGATGCAGGCGATCCAAATCATATTCCTTTGTTGATCGACGCCATGAATACGCGCGGTGTGAAT
>JBBRHJ010000156.1:0-8497 GCA_038222885.1 Bacteroidales bacterium
AAGACCCTTACAAAACAAGTAAATTCCGAGCTCGTTGCAAGAAATCTAAACAAATTTCCAGGTGATCAATCTGATCCAATTCATTTCACACTATACCTGCTGAAACTCGAACTAATAACATTATACTTCAGTATTCAGGAAGTCAAAAAGGACATCCTGGAAGAGATATTCACCCTGGAAGACTTCTACCTACTTGAATTAAACGAACCCATCTCAGCAATAAGAAAGATTTATCCAACCAAAGATAAAGTTCTCATTGAGGGTGACAATTCACCTAAAACAGAGCATAAAATCAACTTTGGTTTTAAAGGCAAACCTGAAAGTTTAAAAACAATTATTACGCAGTTGACCAACAAAGTATACTTACTCAATGAGGCTAAGACCACCACGGAAGATTTACTTTCAGTTCTGACTTCCAAAAACCTGATTCCAGGATCAGCTGAAATCCATCTGGATTGTGAGACAGCTGTTTTCCGCGACATTTACGATCAACTAAAATTACTATTTAAAGGACTTACGCTAACAGCAATTGAAAAATCCAAAGTGTTTTATTCAAAAAATGGCACGTTGTTAACTGCTCAAAATCTATCTTCCAGTAAAATTGAAAACTCTAAATCAAAGGAAGAAATTAATAAGATTTTCAACTAACTGCAATAAAAAACATTGAGTACTTTGAGTTATCTCATTGAGTACTCAATACCTCAACTTCGACCCGTTTTTTACTATATTCTTTTGCATCGTTTTTAAAATTATAGAACGATGTCACAAGAAGAAATGATCTTAAACAAGCTCTCCGAGATCGCAAATAAACTGGATGAGCAGAACCTGTTGCAAAAAACAGTATTAACCTTTAACGAGGCTTGCTCCTATCTCGATGTAAGCCAATCCCACCTCTACAAGCTGACCAGCACGCGGCAGATTCCGCATTTCTGCCCTCAGGGTAAGAAATTGTATTTCAACCGTACTGAACTGGATGCTTGGTTACAACGTAACCGCCAATCCACAAACGAAGAAATTGAACAGGAAGTAACCGAGAAACTGTTTAAATCACGGAGGGGATAGGAATGGAACACTGCAAAACCTGCCGTGAACCTCTCGACAACGTGATGGAACGGCTCAAACGTCTCGAATCAATCCTGGCTCAAAAGCAGCATTCTTGCCCCGATCAGGTCTTCTTCGACAACCAGGAGTTTATCCAGGTAATGAACATCAGTAAACGCACTGCCCAGGCATGGCGCGACACAGGTATCATTGCCTATTCTCAGATCGGTTGTAAAATGTACTACCGACTTGCCGACATTCTGGCTTTGCTCGAAAAGCACCACAAACCGGCTAAAACCTGATCGATATGGCAACAGCAACCATATTCACAGGATTTAACCAGCCGGTTGAAAATAAATCCTTGATCCTGATTCTTAACGACATCAAGATCGGCAAATACAAGGCGGGTATTGAGACCATCCGCTCCTGTATTGCATCCGGAGATACTGAAAAAGCCGACCAGCTCAAAAAGCAGCTCCCGGCTTTCACTCCTTCAGGCACATATGAGGGCGGGCGTAAAGCTCACCTTTTACAGCAATATAGTGGCTTTGTACACCTCGATTTCGACAAGCTGACTTCCGAACAGTTGAACAGTGCATTTCTCAAAATCAAACAAATCCCTTATACCTTCGGCTGCTTTCGCAGTCCGAGTGACAAAGGCTTGAAGGTTATCATTGAGGTAAACACTACCGCAGTGCACCACGATATCGCCTACCATCAGGTGCAGGAGTTTTATGAAAAAGCACTCGGAATCCTTTGCGATCCGAAATGCAAGGACATTACAAGACTTTGTTTTATGAGTGATGATCCCGATGCATATAAAAACCTCAACAATGAGAAGTTTATAGTACAACTTTCGGAAACTGCAATTCCCGTTTCGGTTTCGGCAACTACTCCTCAACCAGCCTCACCAATTATCGCTCCCGATGATCCTGAAGACCTGGATTCCCTTTTCATCTTCAATCAGCAAATTCAATTCACCAATCAGAAATCAGAATATTCCGATGGAAACCGTAATAATCATATTTATCTCCTGGCCTCTAATTGTAATCGGGCAGGACTCCCTGAAAACGATACTCTTCATTTGTGTTCGCAGCATTTCGACCTTCATGAGAAAGAAATAAGAGCATCCGTCCGAAGTGCCTATACAAACCATTCGGGTGAATTTGCGAAGTTTGCAAACTCTGCAAACTCTGCAAAGTTGCAAACCTCCGCACCAGGTGCAACAGATGAAATTTCTGAAGATTATCTGAAAAACACCCCAATGCTGCCCGATGAGTTCTTTACGAATCTTCCTTTGTTGCTTCAATCGGGTGCAGGAGCTTTCTCTGACAGGCGCGAAAGAGATGTATTCTTCACCGGCGCACTCGCCATCCTTAGCGGATGTATGCCGAATGTTAGAGGAATCTATAAACAGCAAAAAGTCTATCCAAACCTCTTTGCATTTATTATCGCACCTGCTGCCAGTGGCAAAGGTGCTTTGAAATTCTCAAAGATGCTGGCCGACAAACGGCACGATCTGCTTATTCGCGCAAGCCGTGAACAACAACTGCACTTTGAAGCTGATATGAACCAATACAAAACCCGCGAACGCTCGAAGAAGAAAAACGAACCTTCTGAGGAACCGCCCGAACAACCCCCTTTCAAAGTGGTCTTTATCCCTGCCAATTCAAGCTATGCAAAGATCCTGACACACCTTCAGCAGAACGAAGGCGAAGGTATCATTTGCGAAACCGAAGCCGATACAATGGGAAATGTATTGAAACAGGAATGGGGCGGTTATTCCGATATGCTCCGGAAAGCATTCCAGCATGAACGTATTTCCAGCTCCAAGAAAACAAACAACGAATATATCGAGGTGAATGAGCCTCGCTTATCAGTTGCCATCTCCGGCACACCTAACCAGGTAACGGGGCTTATAGCCTCAGCCGAAGACGGACTTTTCAGCAGGTTCATCTTTTATGCTTTTAAAGTTGAGCAAAAATGGCTCGATGTGTCACCTTATGCCAATAGTATAAACCTCACTGACCATTTTACCCAGTTATCGCAGGAAACCTATGATATGATCTGTTTCCTCGAACAGTATCCTACCATTGTGGAACTTTCGCGCAGCCAGTGGGACCGGCTTAATGCTACATGCAGCCACTGGTTGTACGAGGTAGTTACTTTTACAAGTGATGATGCCGGAAGCATCGTAAAACGTCTTGGGCTGATTCTTTATCGCATTGCCATGATATTTACTGCCCTGCGAAAAATGGAAAACGGCGACACATCCCAATGTGTCGAATGCACCGACTCCGACTTTGATTCTGCTCTTTTGTTAGCCGACTTGTACTTACAACACAGCCTGCTTATGTTTCACAATTTACCAAAGCAGGGTGATTCTGCAGTTTTTAAATCCGGTGACAACAAACGCAAATTCTTTGAGGCTCTGCCTCACGATTTCAAACGTGCCGAAGCCATTGAGTTTGGCAAAAAGTTCGGCCTTTCAACACGTTCAGTGGATGCTTTATTAAAAGAGTTGAATGGCCGATACCTGGTGCAACCTCAATTCGGTTGCTACTCAAAAACCTGATTTATGATTACAGTTATTCTCAAACTGCAAACCTTGCTCCCTGGGCAAGTTTTGCAGTTTTTTTTCCTTAATCTACAATATTTGGTTATTGTTGCTTATATTTGCCAATATTTGACAAGTCAAATTTTAATCTATGGCAAATCAGTTTGGAGTCAGATTAAAACAATTACGATTAGAGAAAAACTTGTTACAACGACAGGTTGCCTCGGTTTTGGAAATTGATACTCCTATGTTAAGTAAGATAGAGCGGGGTGAACGCAAAGCAAAAAAAGAACAAGTTCTTGCATTTGCGAAAATTTATAAAGTGAATAAAGTAGAGCTGCTTACATTATGGTTAGCTGACCAGGTAGTGGAAGTGGTGCAAAATGAAGACTTTGCTTTAAAGGCAATGCAGGTTGCAGAAGTTGAAGTAAAATATCTAAAACGACTCCATAATGAGTTCAGAACAACGTAAAGAAAGCTTAGCTGCACTAATTGCTCAATTCAAAGAGTTTAAACAGGCTGGTAAGCTTGATTTAACTTCAGAGGAAACAATACGAACTTGGCTGAATGAATTATTGGCGATATTCGGATGGGATGTTAGAGATACATCACAGGTATTACAGGAAAAAGTCTTATCAAAAGCTGAGAAAGAAAGGTTAAAAGACATTGACTCCCAGAATTCAAAACCTGATTATACTTTCAGGGTTGCTAAACAAAAACTTACCTTTCTCGATGCAAAAGATATTACCATAAATATTCTCGAGGATGCAGAGGCTGCTTTCCAAATCAAGTCTTATGGCTGGTCAATTTTAGCACCCTGTGCTTTTATTTCAAACTTTGAAGAATTTGCAATTTACGACTGCACTTATACCCCTGACCGAATCCAACCCTCTAATTTGGGAAGGCTATATTTTAAAATGGATGAGTATATATCAAGTTTTGAAATATTAGAGGAGCATTTACTAAAAGATAATATTTACAAAGGAAAGTTGAATGAATTGTATTCTGCAACGTTGCAGGATAACAAATATGTTCAAAAGGTTACACCCGATTTAAGATTCGCAGCACAACTTTCTGATTTCCGATTAGCCTTAGCATCGGATATTTTACAAAACAATCCAGCATATATTGGCGAGAACTCTGCAAATCTTAGCTATATTGTTCAGGTTATTATCAACAGAATCTTATTTATCCGGGTATGTGAAGCTAGAAAAATTGAAGAAGATGGATTATTGCTTTCTTACAAAGAACAAGGATTTTGGAATACTTTCAAAAACTCTTCTTATTTTGAGTTTTATAATCATTATGACGGTCCCTTATTTGAACGAGTAAATGCAATACATGATATAGTAGTCTCTAATGAAGTATTTGATTCACTTATCCAATATCTTTATTACCCTTCCCCTTACAAATTTGATGTAATCCCGACAAAGCTTTTAAGCGATATTTATGAAATATTTCTTTCAAAGAAGTTAATTATTGACTCAGGTATAGTAAAGGATGAGTTAAAAAGTGAATATTTAAAAACAAAGGGAGCGGTTAGTACACCGCATTACATTGTTCAGGAAATTATTAAAAGAACAATTCAGAGAGAAAAATTACTTGACAATGGAATAGAAAACTTACTGGCTACCAAAGTTCTGGATATTGCCTGTGGTAGCGGCGTTTTTGTACTTGAAGCATATGATTTTATTGAAGATGTTTTCAAAGAATGCTATCTGGCAACTCATCATCCTGCTTTTGAACAATACTTTTTTACTTCTGAGACAGACGTAATTGTAAATCTCTTAGGTAAAAAAGCAATCATGGACAATTGCATTTTTGGCGTGGATATAGACCCCGAAGCAGTTGAGGTGGCAAAAATGTCTTTGTCGTTAAAAGTAATTGACACTTCTGAATATTTAGAATCATACAGAGAAATAGGAATTTTTGGGAGTAGAATCCTGAATGGTATAGGAAACAATATCAAGTGCGGCAATTCTTTAGTTGAATCTGATATTTCCGAAATATTTCCATCCATAATCGACAATGAAGAAGAACTACTCAAAACTAACACCTTTGATTGGAATAGTGATCAAGGTTTCCAGGAAATTTTTGACTTAAAAGGCGGCTTTGATTACATTATTGGTAATCCTCCTTATGTAGAAGTAAAAAACTATAATGTGGATTTACCATACATGCACCAATATCTCAAAGTAAAATACCCATCTTCAAAAAATGGCAAAGTCGATTTGGCAATTCCTTTTATCGAAAGAGCAATCGGTCTTTTGAATACTGCTGGCAGGCTTGGCTTCATCGTTCAAAAAAGGTTTTTCAAAACTGAGTACGGTAAAAAAATCAGGGGAATTATTACTCAGGCGAACTATCTCAATTCAATAATTGACTTTGAGGCAACAACAATTTTTAAAGACCGGATGACTTATGTTGCATTGTTAATGTTAGATAAAACCTCTCCTTCGAGCTTTTCATACAAATACTTTCGAAATAACATTGAATTGCTTCCATCAGATTTACGGGAAACGCCCATTCCGGAAATTGCTCCTGGACAATACACAATTCTCCCTTCAACTACTGTTAGTGAAGCGCCTTGGAACTTTGAAGACAACCAGCTTATTGAAATTAGGCCCAGGCTTTTAGGAGCGGGTTGCTTAGTCGATTATGCAAAAGCTAGGGGTGGCATTCAAGCTCTTTGGAATAAAGCATATCACATCAGACCATCTTCTGTCACCAATGGAATTATAAAAGGTAAAACCCACCTTGAAGTAGAAGATATTGAAATAGAATTAGCGGCTTGCAGACCTTTAATTTGTAATGAAAATTTTTATGCTTATAGAAACGACACTGCAGATGTGTTCGTAATCTTTCCATATGATGTTGCAAATGGTGTTGTCTCTAAAATACTATTCCCGGATTTTGAAAGAAGGTTTCCACTAGCAGGAAATTATTTGAGAAGAAATAAGGCAAGGATTGAAGCAGCAGTACAAACAGTACCCAAAAGGCATCCCGGAAAGTCCGATGATCATTGGCATTTATTTACAAGGGAAAACAAACTCCGTGATACATATCCAAAGATTTTAGTGCCAATGACTGCAATGGATGCATTCGCTACAGTTACTTTTTCGGATCTAACCTATTGCGATAATGCTAATATGTTTTTTATCGAAGCGCCTCACAAAGATGAAAATACTTTGTATGCCTTATCAGCAATCATTAACTCAACTGTATTTTCTGTATTGGCAAGGTCCATGGCTAACCCTCAATCTAATGGATATTTCAAGTTGAATAAACAGTTTCTAGAACCAGTGCCATTCCCTTGCCAAAATTTCATAGATAACGACGCAATCAAAACCCAGTTGGCAAAGGCTGCAAAGAAAATTAAAGACCTTCAGAATAAATTCATTTCAGCTTCTCCAACTCAACAAAGAACTTATGCCCGATTGCTATTATCCAAATGGCATATCATTGATGAATTGTGTTATCAGCTTTACAATTTATCAGCTGAGGAAATAGCCTTTTTCAATGGTAGAGGAAGAAATGTAAACAGAATTGACAGTCTTAACTAAACAAACCAATGCAGAAAGCTTTAAAACAAATAATCAATCAATTTAAAGAAGATGATACTTCTTTAAATAAAATTATTGTTTCTGTATTCATTAATGCAAACTCAATACAGGTTAGGAATAATACTTTAATACAATCATTACTGATCGAAGCGCAATCGCCTTTGTATAGTGTAATTGCAGGATTAGGCATACCCTTCACTTTTGATGATGTTATAGAAGCGTTTGAATTGGCAATTCCAATAGGCGAGAAAGTAATTAATGGTGCTGTTTATACACCAAACTACATAAAAGGTTTTATAGTTGAACATTCCCTAAAGAAAATTCAAAAGCCTTTACATAGTGTATTAGCTGCAGACATCTCTTGCGGTTGTGGTGCTTTTCTTTATACATTGACAAACAAAATAAAAGCTGAGACCGGCAAAACGTTTACTCAGATTTACCAGGACAATATTTTTGGTTTAGACATCAGTTCGAGTAGTATTAAAAGGACCGAAATACTACTATCGCTATTGGCAATTTCTAATGGAGAAGATGTTACTACTTTCCCATTTAATCTGCATACAGCCAATGCTCTATCGTTTGATTGGATAAGTATAGATAATAATGTAAGAGAAAACAAAGGCTTTGATTTGATCGTTGGAAACCCACCTTATGTAAGAGCGAAAAATATCGATAAAATTACTAAATCCATGCTTTCGAATTGGATTGTAACAAAAACAGGTAACCCTGATTTGTATATCCCATTCTTTGAAATAGGATTACGGAACATAAACGAAAGCGGTGTATTAGGATATATTACGGTTAACTCTTTTTACAAGAGTGTTAATGCAAGGGGGTTAAGGAAATATTTACAAGCTAAGAAATATGATTTCAGTATAATTGACTTCGGTAATGAGAAAATATTCGGGGGGAAATCCGCCTATACTTGTATATGTTTAATCTCAAAAAAACAGTCTCCTACTGTTGCATTTAAAAAGGAATCAAGTACTTCTCTTGTAAAAAACGGCTTGACAGCATTCAATGAGATTCCTTATAAAGAGCTTAATTATCAGCGAGGTTGGTTGATGCATGATAAGCTAACTATTGACATTATTAAGCGGATTGAAGCTGTCGGAACTCCTTTAGGTAAGAAATACAAAATCCGGAACGGTATCGCAACCCTAAGTAATGACATATACATATTCAAACCTGTTGCAGAAACAGAGAATCATTTTGTTTTACTCCGTAATGGCAAAAAATACGAAATTGAGAAAGCGATTTGCAGAGATATAATTAAGCCCAACATTTTAAAATTTGAACATGAGATTGAGTCTGTGAAAGAGAAGCTGATATATCC
>JBBRHJ010000157.1:0-8440 GCA_038222885.1 Bacteroidales bacterium
CCCCAGTTTGTACTTGTTGCTGATGGTTCCATTTTAATCCCTAAAAAAAAATCACCGCCAGTAACCAAAACTTTGGGGAAATTTACGAGAAATGAAATGTAAACAGTTGAATCGTTACGAATGTTTTTAGAGAAAAGTTTAAAAACACTCTGGCCGTTAATTCCATTAAAATTCAAGGCATTGCCAATTCCAGATGATATGTAACCTGGGTAGGTGAGTGGAGCATTTGTAATATTAAAACAATTGGTACCAGATAAAGAACTACTTTGGGTTGACCATCCGGTAACACCATCGTAATTATCAGAACTTGCAACCGCACCCAAAATTAATTGACGATTGGCATCGTAATCGAAGTTTTCTTCGAGTAACACTTGGGCATGTGCCAATCCCATACTCATAACAGCACATAAAATAAGTGAGGTAAAAATTTTTCTTTTCATAGTGTTTTTATTAAATGATTAATGATAAACGATTAATGAAAAATGTTAATTTATATTATATCTTTTCTTAGCATTATTCTTTGTCTTCTCCTACTTGTCTAAATACTCAATTAGAGAGTAAACCTGCTTGTTCAATTGTTTCATTTTATCTGCCAAGGGCTTATAAAGCTGATAGTGATTATCCACAAGTCCTTTGTTCGAATCCATATTCGATGGATCAACGTATTTGGCCGTTGGATCGTTGTCTTGGTATTTAAACCAATGCCAACCTACGCAATTTTTAGATTCAAGTAAAGCCAAACAAAAATTTTGATATTCAAATCCACGATCAATTTGTGTGCGAACGGTATAACCTGCACCAGTTGTATTTTCAAGTCCCGAATCCATTCCTTTAGTGTAAAATTCTGTTATGAGAAAAGGGCTATTCATCCATTTTGCCCAATTGCTCAAATGTGTTTCACTGGGTGTCCAAACTCCATAATAATTAATAGATACTACATCGCAAAATCGATCGGCTGCTTGCATAATTGATTCAACGAATTTTGCAGAACCATGCAAACGGCTTCCTAAATACATATGGTTTTTATCGGCTTTCGTTATTGAAGATGATACTATTTCATAATATTTATCTGCCACCACACCAGCAAACTCAGCTCTTTCAACATCGGTGATGTTTTCCTTATTTATGTTTTTGTTTGCAAGCCATTTTTCTGCGGATAACCGACCTGGATCAACTGGATTTTCTAAATTCAAATAACCTTCTAAATTTTTAAGTCCTAGTGGTAATTCATTGTCTGAAAAATAGCCGAATAAATTAGTATCATTTGTTAATTTAACTATAAGTTCGGGCACAATAGAATCACAATATGTTCGAAATTCAGGGTCGAAAACAAAAATAGTTTGGTTAGGAAAGCCAATATTGCCAGGCAATTGATATGTTCCGCCGCGTTTCTTTCCATAACCTGCCATCAACGACAGATTGACTGAATTCGAAAGTTTTTGATTGATGGATTGCGTATTAAATAATTGAACAACCGAATCGGTACTCCATGAGCCAGTTCCGTTAATTCCAATAGTAGCAAATTCTGCAGCCGAAATTTTCACCCACTTTTCTTGGGTTACGAAATTTACATCAAACTGCTTTTTATTTAAATCCGAAGTGCCTCGTCTGAAACCATTCACAACCCTTTGAATGTTGTAATATCCTTCAGGATCCACAACCCACCAGCGGTCGTTTACTTTTTCCACCCTGAAAAAGCCACTTGCTTTGGTTTTTTTAGTCAATAAACTTCCATATTTATTCTCATTATCTTCAGTTTGTTGGTAAGTGCTTAAACTATCAATTATCCGAGTTGAGTATAAGTTCCATTCTTGATCAAGTATGTTTTTTACCCATTGTTTGGCCTCAACCTGTATTGGCTGACACGGCTTTTTGTTTTGAGCAAAAACAAAAACTGGTAATAGGATAAGAAGTAAAATAAAATTTCTCATATAATTATTCAATTCCGATAAATAATTGTCTTTGAATCAATTGCGTATTTCAAAAACCATATATTTACACAACCATTATTAAATAGAGAATCATAACTTTATAAAAAGCATTAATCATCTATATTAATTTCTAGATGTCTGACTAATTAATTATATCCTTCATTCTGAGGGAAATTATCTTTTCCCATAATGTCAATTTGTGCTTGTGGAATCGGCCAATTAGCATGGAATGGTTGGATATTACCACGAATAATCGTATCGTTCATTAATATTATTCCGCTACCATTTTTTAAGTAATCACCACCATATTTTTTTACTTTTTCGTAAAGAATGCCATTGCGTTTTAAGAAAAACCAACGATCGCCCTCGAATGCCAATTCTCGCGCATGCTCATCCGAAATCATATCGAAAGTAACTGATCCGTTGCCAACAGGCAAGTTCCCTGCTCTAACCCAGGTTTTGTTGTAATAATATGCGGTACTATCAGCCTTTCCCAAATGATAGTAGGCTTCGGCACCCATCAAATATGTTTCAGCCAAACGGTAAATAATAATATCTTTGAACGATTCGGTTTCCTGTGGTGTACTACGAGTATATGAATCATTAAATTTGGTACATGCAGGATGCAAATTTAAATACTGAGCACTATTAACAGGTACAATTGTATCGCCTAATTTCTTGCCTCGCGGGAGTGTGGAAGCAGCAGCTGCATTATTGTATGTCCATGCAGTTTTATAAAAAGCTTTGTATCGTTTATCTGTGGCTTTATTATACAAATCAAACAAATGAGAATTTGGGAAAATACGCCCCCATGGATATCCACCCGATGCAAAATCGATAGTCATGCCCTGTTCCTGATTGTACAAAGGGGTAAAATGCAAAGGCAAGCGATGACCTGTTGTTGATCCAATTGAAGGGTTTATAAACCAACCGCCTGTACCTTTACTCCATTGCGACACCAAAATGGCTTCATCATGATTCAAATTTCCGCTATTGAACAAATTTTCTACATTAGTCAACAATTGATATTGACCGCTTTTCTCAATAGCATTAACCTGATTAGCAACTTCTCTCCAATTGCCTTGACATGCAGCCACTTTGGCTTTTATATGACGGGCAACACCTTGAGTAAATCGACCCTTTTGGGGTGTAGTCCATGATAAATTTTGAATTGCATAATCTAAATCAGAATTGATAAGTTTGAATACTGAATCGGGAACAGCAGGACTGTATAGAATAGAATCATTTACATTTTCGGGTGTTGTAACACGAGTTGTAAGGTAAATACGATTGTATTTACGAATCAACCAAAAATAAGCATCAGCTCTGAACACTTTTGCTTCGGCCAATGCTTGAATAATTACAGGATCGGTCATATCTGCTTTCGAGGAAGCATCAATCACTAAATTTGCGTAACCTACCATAGCATACTTTTGTTTCCAAACTAAGCCAACGGTAGATGTAGAAGGTTGTAAGTTGGCATAACGTCCAAACTGTGGCGTACCACTTCCAGAACGAGGTACTGAAATATCATCGCCAAGCAACATATTCATCCATACCGTAGTTTCTATGTCTGATCCATTTCGGAATATCTCTCTGTCCTTTGAGTACATTGCCAATACAGCACTAGCCATCCCCGAAGGTGTTGATACAATGTAATCGGTAGTGGCTTGTGTATATACTTTTTCATCGAGAAAATCGGTACAAGCCGTAAATCCGAGAAATAACATTGTTATTGAAAAACTGTATAATAACTTTTTCATGATTTGTATTTTATTTAATCTGTAATGCCTTTTTCTCATTCATATATCTCGTAATATGAAATTTTTCTGAGTTTTTATATGGTAAATTGCAAATACCTAAAATTTTATTTCTTAAAACGACACATTCAATCCAACTATAAAAGTTTTAGGTTCTGGATATCCTCCAGCACTTGTTTCTGGACTGTAAGACAGGAATTTAGTTTGTGTCCACAAGTTGGTCGCAGTCCCATATATTCTCAAATTGCTAATATGTAGAGGTTGCATGAGTGATTTTGGGAAACTGTAACCCAATGAGATATTTCGTAAGCGAATATATGAAGCATCTTGATAAGATAACGACGATAAATAAGTAATAGTAGCATCGCGCGGACGAGGAGCTGCATTAGAAGGGTTTTCTAACGTCCAATAATCCACTTTAATTCCGTTCAGATTGCCGTGCAAGTCGCCACCTGAATTAGAGTCGTATAAATAAGCATTTGATTTGACGGCTCCTTGCACTGTGTAAAGGTCGAAACTAAAATCGACACCCTGCCATTTTAAGGTAGAGCTCAAAGAACCTGTCCATTTAGGAGTACGATCGATAATAATTCTATCATCAGAATTAATAACACCATCCTCAACCACATCTTTTACTCTAATATCGCCGGATGTTGGTTTGTAGCTTGTACCATAATCAGGAATTACATCACCCGTTTGCCATATTCCTTCAAATTGATAATCGTAATAAGCATCAATATTGTGTCCAATAAACCAACTGTTACTCAAATCGTTTTTTGGTTTCCCATCAGCATCCAATTCACCGTTCAGCTCTAAAATCTCATTTTTATTTGAAGCAAAGTTTGCATCTATGGTCCAAGTCAGATTTTTTGTACGAATGGGAACAAGGTTCAATGTCACTTCTACGCCCTCATTCAATACTTTGCCCAAATTAACTAACTGCGAAGTATAGCCTGTTGTTTGATTGATAGACCGATTTACTAACAAATCTCTCGTAACTGAATGATAATATTCTACAGTTCCTGAAATTCTGTCTTTCAAAATTCCAACATCTAAACCAGCATTGAGCGAAGAAGTAGTTTCCCATTTCAAGTTCGGATTGGGAAGTTGTGATCCTGGTAAATAACCAACAAAAGAATCGCCATCGTCAAATTGCATAAAAAAAGTATTAACTAAACCTTGCGATTGATACGGACTAATTGCTTGATTACCTACATCACCATAGCTGGTACGTAATTTTAAATTTGTCAACCATTCCTGGTCTTTCATAAAACCTTCTTCGGATATACGCCAAGCAAAAGAAGCAGCGGGGAAAATTCCCCATTTATTATTTACACCAAACACTGAGGAACCATCAACACGTGCCGAGGCAGAGAATAAATAACGCTCCATTAGATTATAGCGAACACGGCCCATATATGAAGCTAAATGTCGAGGAGTGACATTACGAATTACCGGGTCGGTTTTCGAAGCTGCACCAATATTGTTATAGCCTAAATCATCGGTCGAAAATCCATAGGCCGTTAGCTGAGTACCTGTATTCGTAATAGAATTTACGCTCTGCACAAAGGTTAGATCAAATTTATTTGAGTCATTGATTTTGTAATCGTAGGTAAAAATATTTTCCAACAAATAATCTTTTGTATTGTCCAATTCCAAAGATGCTTCGCCATTTGAACGACTCCCAACTTCATGTTTAGAGTTGAGATAGATCCCTTGTTCCGATTCGCGTGAATTTAAACTGGTGTTTAGGCGATATGTCAATCCTTTTACTATTTCCCAATCGAAGGTTGCATTAATTAGTAAACGATTTGTTTTTTCTTTGTTTATCATATTCTGATTATTCCAAACTGGATTCCATTTCGAGTTGGCCAACATTGGAATCAAATTGCCTTCAGCATCGGTAGCGTTTAAAAGTGGCGATTGTGTTATGAATTTACTGAAACTGCCATCCTCTTGAGTGCGACTGGAATAAGTATAACTGGTATTAAAACCAATAGAAACTTTTTTTGAAATTTTCTGATTAAGATTAAAACGCAGGTTGGCTCGGCTATAAGCTGCGGGTTCAACCATCCCTTGTTGGTCGAAATAACCCAAGGATGCGGATATTTTTGTTTTGTCGTTACCAGTTCGTACGCTTAAATCGTATTTTTGCTGGATGGCCGATTTGATCATTAAATCTTCCCAATTGGTAAAATTGCGATCAGCTAAATTCTGATACATATTACCGAACAAAGAAACATCATCCAAATAAATACCACCAGGATAACTTCGATTGGCTTCTTGTTTAAGCTTTATCCATTCATCACCGCTATAAAAATCGAAATTGCGTTTGAGTTGTTGTGTGCCGAGATAAGTAGAAAAATCGACTACAGTTTTATTATCAGCACCGCTTTTGGTAGTAATCAGAATTACACCATTTGAAGCACGAGCTCCATAAATAGCTTGAGATGAAGCATCTTTCAGTACTTCAACCGACTGAATATCTTGTGAGTTAAAATCATCGATATTTGTTACAGGAACTCCATCTACAATAAACAAAGGAGAATTGCCTCCAGTAAGCGATTTTTTTCCCCGGATTAAAATATCAGAGCCTCCACCCGGTCGAGCTGAATTTTGTGTAACCACAATACCTGCAGCCTGTCCACGAAGCATCTCAGCCACGCTCGACGTAGGAACGGCATTCATATCATCTGCTTTTACCGAAACAACCGAACCGGTTAAGTCGCTTTTCTTTTGCGTACCATACCCAACTACAATAATATCGCTTAATAATTTATTGTCTTCGTATAGGGTGACATTAACTACATCTTGTGTGCCTACGGTAATTTGTTTTTCCTGAAAGCCCACATAACTGAATACAACAACATCTTTAGCTTCTACATTAGGCAAGAAGAATTTACCGTCAATATCAGTAATAGTTCCAGTTGCCAAACCCTTCAAGACTACACTTACTCCAATAAGCGTTTCTCCTTTGGAGTCTTTTATAGTTCCTGTCAAAGAGCGACTCTGTGCAAACAATGAGAACGAAATAAATAATCCAAAAAACATTAAGATAAATCCTCGAGATATTTTCTTCGATATAATAAAACCGGCAGTTCCTTTGCTTTTAAATTTCATATTTTTTTATTGATAGTTGAATTTAAGGTGAACTATTCATGCAGTAAACATAGAGTAATAATGACAATGCAGATAATAAAAGAATTCAGAATTATAATAAATACGTACAAAGCATGTACTATTGAATTGTGCTAAACATATTCGAAGCTCTGTTTGTAATAACGTAATTACACCATCGTATCCTAAAAGCAATTGTTAATATAGCGATCTGCAACATTTAAATCCTCGGCTGAACTGTAGAGCAGATTAGATTTCAATTGCAATCTGATAAACGAAGAAAAACCCTATGCTTGAGGCTTAAATTGAATATTCGGGTTGGTATGTGCAAAAAAATAGATTTTGTCATTCCAATTGATTCAGAATGAAATCTACAAAAACTATATTCAAAAAAATAGTAATTTTATTCTAAACGTTCATTTGAGTTATATGCAGTCTTCTGATTAAAAAATAAAAAAAAAGTCCAGTTTTATAGTTTAATAATTCATAAAACCCTGAATAGCCATATGAAACAAAGAAATTGATGTTTTTTTTATTTTTATTGTAACGCTAAAAAAAATCACGCTACAAATGAAGAAATTAGTCTTATTTGCATTTTTGTTGTCTTTGCTAAATTTGAGTTTTGTTTCTACTGCTCAAAGCACTTATTTCGAACATCTTAAAGTAAGCGACGGACTTTCACAATATTCTGTTAACTCACTTTATCAGGACGAGCATGGACTCATTTGGATTGGTACGCGTGATGGATTGAATAGATACGATGGTAATGGATTTACAGTGTACAGGCAAACAAAAGGTAGTCCCGATGCACTTTTCGGAAATAATATACGCTCGGTTTGTGGCGATAAAAATGGCTATCTGTTTATGCAATGTAAATCGGGATTGGTATCATTCGATTTACGAACCGAGAAATTTAAAACAATACGAAGGCAAAATGTATCGAGCATAAGTTACGGTCAGGAGCATTTGTGGTTCAGCGAAAATGATTCCATTTTCAGCTATCAGTCGCGTTCAGAATCACCTCAGAATTTCTATCTTTCCTTGTCAAACAAAAAAAACCGTGTCACTTCTATTCTTGAAACAAAAGACCGTTTACTATATGTGGCTACCAATTCTGAAGGATTGCTGGTGTACGACAAAAACAAAAAAAATGTCCGGCATTGGAATATCAAGGATATTATAACCCTATACGAAGATAGCAAACGAAATATTTGGGCTTGTACGCGTTACGATGGTTTATATAAAATTAATTTCTCTGGGAATTTGATTTCCTTCAAACACAACCCGGCCGACCCCGAAAGTATTCCAGACAATTTTGTACGAACCATTTGTGAAGATGATTTTGGTAATTACTGGATTGGATTATATACTGGATTGTGTAA
Source organism: Bacteroidales bacterium (assembly GCA_038222885.1). Taxonomy (GTDB): domain Bacteria; phylum Bacteroidota; class Bacteroidia; order Bacteroidales; family Paludibacteraceae; genus Paludibacter. The sequence continues at coordinate 8,191 of JBBRHJ010000157.1, forward strand.
ACTTAATTCAGAAAAAGAGAAATTTTTGCTTTACAAATACGAACGTCAGGTTTCGCATGGACTAAGTAATTCATCGGTTTGGTCGATTATTAATGACAGACAAGGAACCCTATGGGTAGGTACTTTTTTTGGTGGCATCGACTTGTACAACCCTAAATATTCTATTTTCAATTTCTATGGTGCATACAATAACTATTCCAACTCGCTTAGAAGTCCTGTAGTGGGCCGTATTGTTGAAGAACAAAGTGGA
>JBBRHJ010000158.1:0-8434 GCA_038222885.1 Bacteroidales bacterium
ACTATGCGTTGTTGTTCGGGAAGTGGCATCCATAAGAACGGTTCATTTTTATAATCCTTAAAATAAATATGAGGAATGGCAGCACCTGCAACATACTTTTTGAAATCAACTGACATCAAAGAATAATTCAAGTAATCTAAATCAATATTTTCTTTTGGTAAAATGTATTGAAGTGTTCCAATAACAGAGGTGTATGCATCCATTTTAGTTATTCTACCAACACCAGAACCATCTTTTACTATTGATAAATATGGCTTATCTCTATGATAAAAGCTCACATTTTTAATTAGTCCACTTGCCCCGAAAATAGGATATTTACCTACGTCGTCTGCGAGTTTATTTTGTGAAATATTTGATGAAGCACTGATACAAACATCACCGATTGTTTTTATTTCCCACCCATTTTTCATATCATTCTTCATTTTTAGGCAGATTAAGCTTGTTTTTGGCAATACTTTTATCAGAAGTTTTTACGCGTCGTTCCAATTTTTTAATATCTTCTTCGGCAGGCAAAAGTTCAGGTTTTATGCCACTTTTCCCTAACAATTCTCTTACATCAGTGTTGTTTTTTAGGTGTTCGGTTGTAATTTTGTTTTCACCTTTTAAGTCGTTTTTATGTACATTAAAGTTGGTGATTTCGGTTGCCAGTTGTTTTGCCGAAATGGTGATAGTGGGCAAGAAATCGGCCAATGGTCGGCTATCGGCAATACCAAGTTTGCGTTTCATGGCACTGGTGTTATGTCCACCAAACAAGGCCCAGTCGCCTTTGCTGCGTATCACAGCAAAGCCTTTATTATCAACACCTCGTTCGTAAATATTTTTTGATAATTCTGTTTCGGCTGCTGCAAGTTTTTCTCTTGCTTGCAGCCGCTCCATCAGTTTTATTCGCTCTTCGAGTAATTCCTGCTTGCGAGTTTGAATGGCAAAATAGCTTTGTGCAAATGCAATTTGTTCTTTTTTCGGGTCGCCATTTTGGGCTATCAGGTAGCAAGCATAACGAGTAAGCATTATATCGTCAACTTTACGTTGTCCGCCTTTGCCTAATTCTATCATTTTGTTGACGTCAACGAAATGATTGGAAACCGCTTCAGCATTGGTTTTACAACTTTCTTTCGCTTTGTCAATTGCATTTAAAAAGTTTCGCCAATCGGCATATCCCAACAGTTGTTGCAATTCTCTGGCAAGCCAATATTCTACGCCGTCTTGCTCATAAGCCGACCCTTCGAATGTAGTAGTGAGTTTCGTAATTTGTTGTATTTCCATAGTTGATAATTATTTCTGCTGGTCAATTAGTGCGTGACTTCAGCACCAATTCGTTTCCATATATTGTTATTTAAATCAGTTCAGCAATTGAGTAAATAATAGTAACCGAATCTTTTTCCATTTTTGAGAATGCAAACCATTTTTTACCCAAATCTTTGAGCGAAGCACTAAGGTGAAATACATCCTTGTTGTCGATAATTAAAAACCGATCGTGTGCTTTATCAAAGGCTTTAATCTTTAAAGTGGGATATTGAACATTGAATTTATCAGCATCTAATTGCAATTGCTTTGATACGTTTTTTGTAAAAATATAACAATCTACATTTTTGCGTTTCTTGCTTAAAAGTGTCAGTACGCTGTCGTCTACATAATTATCAACCAACACAATACTTTCTCTTGCCGACCGTATTAAATCAGACACAAAAGTATAGGCATCAAACACTTGCCCATCGAAAAATATACCTTGGGTTGGGATTAAATGAGTATTTATTTGTAAATCAATGGCGTTGACTTTGTCTTTCAAAGCCTCCATATTGTCTTCAATACGGTTCATTCGATTGTTTATTGAAAATCCTTTCAGCAAATAATCCTTCAATATGTTATTCGCCCATATACGAAACTGAATTCCTCTCTGTGATTTCACCCTGTAGCCAACAGAAATAATCATATCCAGGTTGTAATGTTCTGTTTGATAGGTTTTTCCATCAGAAGCAGCTGTCGCAATTTTTGCGACAACTGAAAATCCTTTCAGTTCTTCGTCCAATACATTAGCGATATGTTTTCCAATAGTTTTAACATCTCTATCAAAAAGAGACGCAATTTGTTGACGATTTAGCCAAACAGTTTGGTTTTCAACTATTACTTCAAGGTGTTCTGAAAGTTCGTCAATTTGATATATAACTATTTCATCTTTCATATCAGTTTAGCAATCGAGTGAATAATAGTAACCGAATCTTTTTCCATTTTTGAGAATGCAAACCATTTTTTACCCAAATCTTTGAGCGAAGCACCAAGGTGATATACATTCATTTTGTCGATAATTAAAAACCGGTCGTGTGCCTTATCAAAGGCTTTAATCTTTAAAATAGGATATTGAACATTGAATTTATCAGCATCTAATTGCAATTGCTTTGATACGTTTTTTGTAAAAATATAGCAATCTACTTTTTTGCTTTTCTTGCTTAAAAGTGTCAGTACGCTGTCGTCTACATAATTATCAACCAACACAATACTTTCTCTTGCCGACCGTATTAAATCAGACACAAAAGTGTATGCATCAAATACTTGCCCATCGAAAAATATGCCTTGGGTTGGGATTACATTTTTTGTTTCTAATGCTCTAAATATTTGTTCAAATTTTTGGTTTGATTCCACTTGTTGCAGTTCAATACTATTGAGACGTTGAAAAACAGTAGCGTTATTTAAAATAAATTTTCGCATTTCAACAAAAGCATTCATTATCTGAATACTTACTTTTATAGCCGTATCGCTGCGCAATACCGCAGAAAGCATAGCTACACCCTGCTCAGTAAACACATAAGGTAAATACCTGCGACCTCCATGTTGATTACTTGAGGTCACAGATTGTGACCTCAAGTTTTGCATTTCAGAGTCAGTAAGTTGAAAGCGAAAGCTGTCTGGAAATCTTTCAATATTTCGATTTACAGCTTGGTTTAAAACTTTCGTTTCAACCTTATACATTTCTGCTAAATCAACGTCAAGAATAACCTGAGAATGACGTAAAGTTAGAATTCTTGTTTCAATTTATTCACGTTTTACAATTTCCATCTGTTTGCATTTAATTTAAAACACAGAATTATAGATTATAAGCATTTCGTCATTCATATCAATTCCAAAATTGAATTCAAAATCTCTGCACTTTCTTCGTCCAATGCTTTCATGGCTTCCAAAATTTCTTGTGGTTGTCGTAAGGCAGTTTCTTCTTTTTTATTAGGATTTTTAGCACTGAGGTCGTATTGTTGAAACGCAAGATCTTGCGTCTGTACGTCAATGCTCCAAGAATTTTCGCTATTAGCAAATGTTTTCTGTAATGTTACAAACTCAGCAAGGTCATTTTCATTGAGAGGATTTGTTTTGCCTAAATTACGTTCCAGATTCAATTGATAAAACCATACTTTCTGTGTCGGTGCGCCTTTCTCAAAAAATAATACAACCGTTTTCACTCCAGCACCTGTAAAAGTACCTCCTGGCAAATCCAACACCGTATGAAGGTTGCAGTTTTCTAATAGCAACTTCCGCAAACTCACCGAAGCATTGTCAGTATTGCTCAAAAAAGTATTTTTTATAACAATGCCAGCTTTTCCACCCGCTTTCAGAATTTTGATAAAATGTTGTAAGAAAAGGGAAGCGGTTTCGCCAGTTTTTATGGGGAAGTTTTGTTGCACTTCGGCTCTTTCTTTGCCTCCAAAAGGCGGATTTGCCAAGATCACATCGTAACGGTCTTTTTCTTGTATGTCGGCTAAGTTTTCAGCCAGTGTGTTGGTGTGCACAATGTTTGGAGCTTCTACACCGTGCAAAATCATATTCATTGTACCAATAATGTATGCCAATGATTTTTTCTCTTTGCCGTAAAAGGTGTTTTTCTGTAAAGTTACAACATCGGTGGTTGAAAGTGACGCACGACCGTTCGTCTTTGGGTGTTTTAGATACTCAAAAGCTTCCACCAAGAATCCTGCTGAACCAACAGCTCCATCGTATATTTTTTGTCCAATTTCGGGCGCAACTACTTTCACAATGGTTTTAATCAGCGGACGAGGCGTATAGTATTCACCACCGTTTCGCCCAGCGTTCCCCATGTTCTTAATTTTGTCCTCGTACAAATGGCTCATTTCATGTTTTTCGGCATGAGTTCGGAAACGAAGTTCATCAATGCGATTTATTACTTCCCGTAGGTTGTAACCACTTTGCACACGGTTTTTCAGTTCGCTGAAAATCTCGCCAATTTTGTATTCCAGCGTGTCAGCACTTTCAGCAGAAGTTTTGAATTTTTTCAGATAAGGAAATAACTGTATGTTAACAAAGTCTGCCAAATCATCACCAGTCAATGCTTTATGATGATCGAGTTTACCCTCGTTGTCTTTTGGTGTAGCCCAAACATTCCATTGGTATGCGTTTTCAATAATTGGCGTGTAGATTTTTCCTGTCAGTTGGGCAGCTGTAGCTTTGTCATTTTCTAAATCGTCCAGATATTTAAGAAATAAAATCCACGAAGTTTGCTCTACATAATCTAATTCACTTCCACACCCAGCATCTTTGTGCAGTATATCATCGATATTCTTAAAAGTCTGTTCAAACATATTGTTTTGTTGATTTATAATTCATTTAGTGCAAAGTTAAGGATTTTTCGGCGAGTGTGTTTGGTTGTAAGCTATATTTAGCAACTTTTGCTCTTGTAAGTGTTGTCTGTGGCTTTTATTTCTTTTCTTTTTCCTGAGCTAATTTATTGCTGTCGAGTTGTTGCTGTTCTGGCTCTGTCTTTTTTTTCGGCTTGTTGCTAACGGTTGAGTGTATAAGTAGTGGCGGATTGCGGAGTACTTTCCTATCAAGTTACAAGTAAAGTAAATGCGGGGCAGAACGCTTGAATACGCTACAACCCCCCCCCATTACTTATACACGATGTTTGCAGCTGGGTTATTTCTTTGTATCAAATCTGTCAGAATTCATCACTTTCACCCATGCTTTAACAAAATCATTCACAAATTTATCTTTGTTGTCGTCTTGTGCATATACTTCGGCATACGCTCGCAATATTGAATTAGAACCAAAAATTAAATCAACTCTTGTTGCTGTCCATTTAACTTTTCCTGTTTTTCTTTCTCTAATATTGTAAAGATTGTCAGAAACTGGTTCCCACACAAAACTCATATCAGTAAGATTTACAAAAAAGTCGTTGCTTAAAACTCCAACTCTTTCAGTAAAAACGCCATGTTTTGTATCTCCATGATTTGTTCCCAAAACACGCATTCCTCCAATTAAAACAGTCATTTCTGGTGCAGTTAATCCCATTAATTGAGACCTGTCAAGTAGCATTTCTTCAGGTTTCACGGCATAATCTTTTTTCTGCCAATTTCTGTAACCGTCATGTAATGGTTCAAGAACCGAAAATGATTCTTCGTCAGTCATTTCAACTGTTGCATCACCTCTACCTGAAGTAAACGGAACTTTAATTTTTACTCCTGCTTTTTCAGCGGATTTTTCAATGGCAGCACTTCCTCCTAATACAATCAAATCGGCAATACTTACTTTTTTGCTTAATCCTGCTTGAATCTTGTTAAGTTTATTCAATACTTTTTCAAGACGTTTAGGCTCATTTCCGTCCCAATCATTTTGAGGAGCAAGGCGGATTCTTGCACCATTAGCACCACCTCTGAAATCGGAACTTCTAAAAGTTCTTGCACTGTCCCAAGCAGTATTGATAAGTTCCGTTGGGGTTAAACCACAGTTTAAAAGTTTCACTTTTAATTCTTCAATTTCAGATTCTGACAGCGTGTAATTTACTTTTGGAATAGGGTCTTGCCAAATTAAATCCTCTTTTGGAACATCGGTTCCTAGGTAACGACTTTTTGGGCCTAAATCCCTATGAGTAAGTTTAAACCAAGCTTTGGCAAATACTTGTGCAAAATATTCGGGGTCTTTGTAAAAACGCTCTGATATTTTACGGTATTCAGGGTCAATTTTTAAAGCCATATCTGCATCGGTCATCATTGGATTTCTGCGAACTCCAGGCACATGAGCATCAAAAGGCTTGTCTTCCTCTTTGATATTTATTGGCTCCCACTGTTTCGCACCTGCTGGGCTTTTTCTGATTTCCCAGTCGTAAGTGAACAGCAAATAGAAATAGCTGTCGTTCCATTTGTTCGGAGTAGTTGTCCAAGCACCTTCCAATCCACTAGAAACTGAATTTTCTGCGTTACCTTTACCTTTTGGATTATGCCAACCAAACCCTTGTTGTTCGATAGGTGCCCCTTCAGGACTTTCTCCTAAAATCGAAGCATCGCCATTTCCATGAGTCTTTCCAACTGTGTGTCCACCAGCTGTTAAGGCAACTGTTTCTTCATCGTTCATAGCCATTCTTGCAAAAGTAACTCGCATAGCTTGAGCCGTTTTTAAAGGGTCAGGATTTCCGTCAACTCCTTCTGGATTTACATAAATCAATCCCATTTGAACAGCAGCTAAAGGATTTTCAAGTGTTTCTTCGTCTGATTTATTTGAATAGCGGTCTTTTCCTAACCAGTCTTTCTCTGCACCCCAGTAAATATCTTTTTCGGGATGCCAAATATCTTCTCGACCACCGCCAAATCCGAATGTTTTGAAGCCCAATGATTCATAAGCCATATTTCCAGCAAGAATCATTAAATCAGCCCATGAAAGTTTATTGCCGTATTTTTGTTTAATTGGCCACAACAACCTTCTTGCTTTATCCAAATTTACATTGTCAGGCCAGCTATTCAGAGGTGCGAAACGTTGATTACCTGTATTACTACCTCCACGGCCATCGGCAGTACGATATGTACCTGCGCTATGCCAAGCCATTCTAATCATTAAACCACCATAATGTCCCCAATCAGCAGGCCACCAATCTTGGCTTTCTGTCATTATTTTTTTGAGGTCGTTTTTAACAGCTTCTAAATCTAGTTTTTTAAATTCTTCCCGATAATTGAAGTTTTCACCAAAAGGATTTGTTTTAGTATCATGCTGGTGCAAAATGTCTAAATTAAGTGCATTTGGCCACCAACTCATTACGGAACTATTGGTGTCCATATTTGCACCATGCATGACTGGGCATTTACCTTTTTTTGAATTGTCCATAATTTTTATTTTTATATCTAAAGTTAATCGTTTCTGGTACGTTTTCCAACATTGCTGCTAACTGTTGGCGGTATAAAACGTTGGGGATTGCGGGCTACATTCCTGTCCACCTACACCGAAGCTTGAGCGTGGCAGAACGCTCGAATTACCACTGAAACCCTTATTGCATATAGCCTTTGTTGTGTGTAGTGCTTCATTCATTCAATCTTCTCTGTTTATTTTAAATACCTCGTCATTTATAAAAACTTCATTTTTTTCAAAAGAGACTTTTGTCAGTTTATTCACATTCACTTTCGTATCGATTATTTTTCTCTTTTCTGTCCGGACGTATATTATTGGTTCATCAAATAATATTTTAAGTTGTTTCCCATTACTTGATAGTCCTTGTTGGTCAGTGTAAATATAAAAAATATTCTTTAAATTTACCTTTGTCTGTCCGTTTATACTGTTTAATAGATAAATTGTGTCCTGTCGAATTTCCACATTGTAAATTTCTGTAAAAAGCACAGGAACGCCTGAACCATTAGTTTGTCGAATTGCTTTTATTTGCCCGCTTTCAGTTTTCATAAGCACAATTGAGACGCCTGCGAAACCAGTTTCATCGAACCATGTCTTATTTGAAATTTTCTCAAAAATGTCGCTGCCAAAAACTGTCAGTATTTGGAAACTCAATAAAATAAATGTCGTGATTAACTTTATCATTTTAACTTGTGTTTTTATATTAAACTATCTGTCTTGTTGCTCGCTTTTAGCATTACACACAACGGTTAGGCTATGGCAAGTGCGGGACCAAATTGTTTCGCATTTCGAAGCCAACACAAATGTATATAAAGATTTCAAATGTTTCAACGATCACGTTAAACCCGCATTTGCTATAGCCTTTGTTATAATGCGGCTTTTTCTCAAATCCTCAGTTTCGTCTCGTTTTCTCGTGTCATAATAAGTCGAAGCGAACACGAATCTTCGCTCACTTGTTGATCTGTTCCAGCTATCACGAATGTTTGGCCGGAAAACTTCTGCGGAGTTCTTCATTCTTATCAAGATTGGAGAAAAGCCTGGGAATTCAATGAACTGAAATAATTTTCGACCCGGTCAAATCTTCGCTATTCCGCTTTTCTATTCGGGTTTTCATAAGCTGCATTATAACTAGTATATAGCATCAAAGTTATACTATTTTGTGGCTAATCTTGTTTTTTATATCTAAACTTTCAGTATCAGGCATATTCTTACCAATCAGACAATTATCCAATAGGCTTCATTCTAATATCTAGGTTACCCCATATCGGAATATCCAAAGTTATATTTTACCCCCCCCCTGCTAACAAAACAAAAATTCATCAGA
>JBBRHJ010000159.1:0-8414 GCA_038222885.1 Bacteroidales bacterium
CCTAAAGGGGAAAATATAATGACTAATTAGTTATTAATTATTTAATTACCAAGCAACTGACAGTGCCTTAAAAACGCTGTCAGTTGCTAAATTACTTTGGCGTGAATAAAATATTTTCAAACATAATCTTTTTATCTTTAGTGCTCCTAACTTCGTGTGTTAAGGATGAAATTGACAACGGAGATATGATTACTAAAGATTACGAAGAATTTAGTACTTCAGTCATAGGTTTTTCAGGAGTTTGTTTCTCGAAGGATAAAAGCTCGTTTTTGGTAGTAAGTGACAAGTTAGGTATCTATGAATTGAATTTCGATGGTTCTACCAAGCGACAACTTAAATACTCAGGGCATAATGATTTTGAGGGAATTAGCATTAATCCTGCAACTGGAACCATATACGTCGCCGATGAAACCAATATGACCTTGAATCAGTTGTCGGAAGATGAATTGAGTATGTCTGAGATTTACAAAGTTTTAGTTCCTAATGGATTGTCGAATAAAGGGATTGAAGGTTTAACTTACGGCAATGATACGCTTTATGCTACAAACCAAACTGAACCTACTTTATTAATAAAATATTCTTTGGTTTCAAAAAAAGAAATTAGTAGAACTAAAGTTAGTTTTGCCACTTATTTGTCGGATATTTGTTTCGACAGTACTGACAATACCCTTTGGATTTGCGACAGTCAACAAAAAAAGATTTATCATTGCAAATTAAATGCGGAGCTTATTGCAACACAATCCATCGAATTTGTGTCCAAAGCAGAGGCGATTGCCATCGACCGAGCCGCAAATATAGCATGGATAGGTTGCGACCAAACAGGCAATTTATACAAAGTAAAAATTAAAATATAACTTTCAGGATATGAGTAAAATAGAAAATATTCCAACTCCAAACATCGAAGATAAATCAATGGAAGAGCAACCATTCGATATATTGGATATGAATAATTATCGCGTTGAGAAACTCAAAAAGAATAAAAAAGTAGGTTTTGAACGATGGATGGAGATTTTGGGTGGTCCTATTGCCATTCTTGTTTTTATTTATATTTATTATTTTGCAAATATTTCTTTTCTTACCGATATTAATCCCGATATTCTGAAGGAAGATGCCGTTAAGCGCTTCAAAGATTTAGGATCAGAGGGATTTACACGAATTAATTATGCCATGTTGGCAATTTTCGCAGCTTCTATTGTACTTTGGATTACAGAAGCCATTCCCAACTATCTCACTTCGCTTTTAGTCGTTATTTCTATGGTGCTTACAGGAGTAACCTCCGAAAAAGTAGCGTATGCACAGTTAGGTCATCCTGTAATGTGGCTCAATATTCTCTCGTTTGTATTGGCAAGTATGCTTGTGGCCACCAGTGTCGCCAAGCGTTTTGCATTGTGGTTTGTTATAAAATTCGGTAAAAACTCCACTTGGATTTTCTTCAGTTTTATTGTTATTAATATTGTACTTTCTATATTTATTTCGGCTACAACTGCCAAAGCCACCATCTTATTGCCCATTTTTATGGTTATTGCAGCCATTTATGGAGCACGCTCTGATGCCCGAAATAACTTCGGACGAAATATTGTTTTACAAAATCTATTTCAAATTAATTTAGGTGCAAGTGGTTTTATAACTGGTTCGGGAGCTAACTTGTTAGCGGGATCGCTTATAGCTGGTTCTATGGGCTTGGATTTCTTTGGCTTTCAGGATTGGTTTATTGCCGCTTTTCCACTTTGTATAATACTTATTCTCATTGGATGGTTTGTAGGTACTAAAATTATTTTCCCAATGAAACCTGAAGAACGTGTGCCGCAGATTGAAGGAGGAATGGACCGATTGAAAAAAGAGTACAACGCCTTGGGTAAAATGAAAATAAGTGAATACAAGTCTATTGCTATTTTCGTTGTAGTACTTATACTTTGGGCTACCGATAAGCAACACGGCATTTCGCAAACTGCTGTGGCATTTATGGGTGCTGTTGTGGCTTTATTACCTGGCATTGGAGTTGTAAAATGGAATGATGTGGATATACCTTGGCATTTAATGCTTTTCTCGGCGGGTGCATATACACTGGGTGCAGGCTTAGAAGCTACTGACTTACCAGCAAGTATGGTCGATTCTATTTTTACACACTTTGGCATTACGGCTCAAACTCCATTTTGGGTGTTGTACCTAGGGCTCACTTTTATAATGATTTTTAGTGGTATACTTTTCCAATCAAAAACTATGCGTGCGTTGATTTTTGTTCCGATAGCCATTGGTGTAGCTCAAAAATTCAATTACCCCATTATGAGTTTGTCATTTCCAGTGGCTTTACTTATCGAGCATGTTTATGTGTTGCCGTTCAACAGCAAACCATCAGCTTTGCTTTATACCACGAATCAATACAGCATGACCGATTCATTTAAATATGGATTTACAATGATGATAATCAGTTGGTTTATGATTTTAGTTTGGGGTGAAACAGTTTTAAAATGGTTAGGATATACCAATGGGTTAATTTAAAATATCCAGAATTAATTAATAATATTTGAATTACATGATTATTGATATAAATAAACAACTTCGTTTTAGGTGGTTCTAATTTATAGATTATCAAGTAATTAACAATTAGAAAGGAAATGTGCAAATGATTTCAGTAAACACAAAGATACACGACAGATTTTCGTTGGAATTTAAAATTTCGTATAAAGCCCGACGGAAATTGAAATTGAACAATTTTACGCTCAATACATTTATTTTTGTGCCTAATACTTTAGATATCAATGCGTCTACGTACTCTAGAAGCGATTTCTATAAGGACATTCGTACCAATATACGGCTGATTACGCCTGTATTCTTAATGCGCGAAATTGTTTCGGGCGACGCTACACCTCTTCATAACCTTGAATTGGCTATGAAAAATTTGGCATCAACTCCTACCCGAAGTTGTTTGGCAGAGTACGAGTACCAGATTAAAATGTTTTCGGCAATTTTTAAGAGTGCTATCCGTGACCAATTGGCTTATATTCTGAATAATGCGCTGTTGGACGACAGGGAAAATCATGTAATAGAATTTTTGCAGGAAATATCTAATATTTTAAATAAATACCGCAAGTTGGCATTTATTATCAAAGCGCCTACTATTCCTATCGAGGTTTACAACTATTATTCGTATGGCGATGAGTTTATGTCAAATTTTACCGAAAAGGAATTATTTGGATTGATTGAAAAGTTTAAAATTCTGAACTATAAGGATTTATTGAACAAAATTCAACCATCCATTATCAGCGTATTGGAAAAAGAACGCCAACATCAGATTAACTGCAATTATATGATGGTGGACGCCGAAAGTCCTAATCAAAATAAAGATATGATTTTTAGGCTTAGCTCGTTGAAGAAATACGCCGAAAGTGATTTGTTTATCAACGCTAAGAAGAAGCGTGATGGTATATTGGTGGAGCAAATTTATCTAAGTATTGCTGCCGGTATGTCCATGGTTTTTGCTACCGGAATAGCATTTGCTTTTCAAAGACAGTATGGGAATTTCACCATGCCATTCTTTATGGCATTGGTGGTGAGTTATATGCTAAAAGATAGAATTAAAGAGTTGATGCGCTTTTATTTTGCCCAAAAAATGAGTTCAAGATATTACGATAATAAAACTACTATCAGTATCAAGGAAAAAGAAATTGGGTTTACAAAAGAAGGTTTTGATTTTATACAAGAATCGAACATTACTCGCGATGTTATTCGGGTTCGCAATCGAATTCCATTGATTGAAGCCGAGAATAGATATGCTCAGGAAAAAATTATTCTATTCAGAAAAACGGTTCTTCTCGACCGTAAGATTCTCGACAGCAATACAAATTATAATATTGATGGAGTAGTTGAAATTGTAAGATTCAATTTGCTCTCTTTTATGCGTAAAACGGATAATCCCGAAGTGCCTTTGTATGTATTGAACGATATTAATGAAACAGAAAAAATCATGGGTGTCAAAAATTATTATATCAATATTATCATACAATATAAACACGATGAAGAAGATAGTTTAAAACGCTATCGAATAGGTTTCAATCGTGATGGGATAAATAGCATTAAGGAAATCAATACTCTATAATGCTGAAAATCATTTTTTAAACACTATTATAAAGCTTATGGTAATCATTTTATTTGGTCCTCCGGGAAGTGGCAAAGGAACACAAAGTATCCTAGTTGCCGAAAAATACAACTTGATGCACATTTCGACAGGAGATGTGTTACGTGCAGAAATGGAACTTGATTCCGAACTTGGTTTGGCTGCCAAAAGCTATGTTCAACAGGGCAAATTAGTCCCTGATGATTTAATTATTAACATGTTAATGGCTCTTGTTAACAACTTGGACAAGAATAAGAAAGGCGTGTTATTGGATGGTTTTCCACGTACAGTTTCGCAAGCAGAAGCTTTGGAACAAAATTTTGCACAATTCGGTAAAAAAATTGATTTACTAATTGATTTAGAGGTCGGTTATCAGGAATTAATTGACAGAATGCTGCTTAGAGGGGAGCAAACAGGGCGTATAGATGATACTTTGGAAACCATTAAAAAAAGATTACAGGTCTATACCGATCAAACTATTCCTGTCAAAACCTATTATCAGCAATTGAACAAATATCTATCAGTGAATGGAATAGGCGAAATTGATACTATTTTCAATCAGATTTCCTCACACATTGACAAATTGAAATAAGTATTCAGAAATGTTGAAAAACTCCATTTTGTTAATTCTTACATGCTTTACATCATGTTTTGTAGGAAATGTATTTTCGCTCAATATATGGCCAGCAACTACTTGGAATAATGCTGTCAATATCTCATCTGCATTACCTACATCGGCACAGGAACTAAGTGGATTGTATTGGAACGACCAATTGGCTTGCCTTTATGCAGTTGGCGATGGAGGAAGTGTATATTTATTGGAACTAAACAAAACAACGAATTCATTTACTTTGATTGGTTCAGCCGCAGGAATAGGAGGTCCCGAAGGAATTACGCAGGTAGGTAATGAAAAAAACGAGTTCTATACTATTGACGAAAATAGTTATGAAATTCGGAAATACAATTTCAAAACCAATTATAACGGAGTAACACAGCAGAAATCTTGGAATTTGTTACAGTTGCCATCGCCGATGAAAGATACCGGAAATTCAGGGCCAGAAGGTATAGCATTTGTTCCTGATTCGTATCTACAAAAGATTGGATTTGTAAGTTCAAGTACTGGAAGTGCCTATTCTTCTACAAAAGGCATGGGTGGTTTGATGTTCGTGGCTCATCAGGATGGTGGATATATTTGGGTGTTCGATGTCAATCCGAATGTAAATAACGATTTTGCTTTTGTAGGAAAATATAAAACGAATCGAACAGAAAGTTGTGACCTGAGTTTCGATTATTCTACCGGTATGCTCTATGTGTTGCATAATTTGGATGATAATTACCTTGAAGTAAATAACTTGGCTACAACCAAAGTTTCAACTGAATATAAACTGAATACTGTTGCTGAATATCCAATTCCCAATCCATCGGGTTCAATTAATATCGAAGGAATAGCAGTATCACCTAAATATCCGCAAAACAATTCGTTGGGAGTTTGGCTTTGTAGAGATGTAACCAAAACTGCCGAAGTTGCTGATGCCATTCGCTGGTTTAAAACTTTTGTTGGTGAAGGAAATGATGTACGTACAGCTGTAGGTTTGACTTTTTCTAAGCATGAGTTTTTTAGGGTTTTCTATTCTTTTGTTGAAAATAATATACATATTGTTAATAGTTTGCCGATAAATTTTAGCTATAATTTATACGATAATTTGGGGCGTTTACAATGTAATAAAAGTAATATAAGTAACTCAGAAATAATAAGTTGTAGAAACTTGAATGATGGAATTTATTTTGTTAAAACATTATGTGAGAATCAATCTGATTTCTTTAAAATAATCATTAATCGAAAATAAAGATAAGGTGGAAGTAAGTAGAGATTATTTGAAGTTACAGAACTTAGAATTGCCTAATATTCCCTGATTTTTTTTCGATTACTAAATCAGTTATTTTTTAGACTAATCACAATAGTTTTTATTTTTATTCTCGGATGAAATCATTTTTAATCCTAACAAAAAAAACAATAAGAAAAGAGTGATATTTAAAAATTAAATCGCTTAATTTGTAACTTGTTGTACTAGATGAATTTTTATTTCAGCTCAAAGTTATCTTTGGCATTAGAATTAATATACCAGGTCTTATAATTTTAATTTTATACATATTTTATCAACTTAAAAAATTTACGAAAATGAGAAAAACTACTCTTATTAAATCAATCTTCATAGTAGCTGGAGCATTGATTATGAATGTCGGACTTTATGGTCAGACAGTGAAAATTACTGAAGTTATGTCGAACAGTGGAGCGGGTGGAACTGCCGATTGGTTTGAGCTTACAAATCTCGGAACAACTGCCGTAGATATTACTGGTTGGAAAGTGGACGATAATAGTTTTGCATTCGCAACTGCATTGGCTTTGAATGGAGTTACATCTATTCCAGCTGGAAAAAGTGTTGTTTTTATAGAATCAGCTGCTCCTGAAACCGACATTGCAGCTTTCAAAACATTTTGGGGTACAAGCCTGAATAATGTAGCTGTAGGTTCTTACACTGGCTCTGGGATTGGTTTTGGATCAGGTGGTGATGGCACAGTTGTTTTCAAAGCTGATGGAACTGAGGTAGATAGAGTGAGTTTTGGAGCTGCAGCTGCAGGTATTTCATTCTATTTGAGTTACAATGAAGATGGAACTGCTGTAAGTGCAGCCCCTACTGCAAGTGTTGAAGGTACAATTTCAGGTCAAATTACATTAAAATCTGCCAATGTGTTGGGAAATATTGCATCACCAGGAACTGCAGCAGTAGTTAAAATGGTTAGTGTTGTACGTATTTCTGAAGTAATGTCTAATAGCGGTGGAACTGCTGATTGGTTTGAACTTACTAACTATGGCAATGCTGCTGCTGATATTACTGGCTGGAAAGTTGATGATAATAGTTATGCTTTTGCCACTTCGTTAGCTTTGACTGGTGTTACATCTATTCCTGCTGGCAAAAGTGTTATTTTTATT
This sequence comes from Bacteroidales bacterium, assembly GCA_038222885.1. Lineage (GTDB taxonomy): Bacteria > Bacteroidota > Bacteroidia > Bacteroidales > Paludibacteraceae > Paludibacter. Next base: position 7,107 of record JBBRHJ010000159.1, read on the forward strand.
GAATCAGCAGCTCCTGAAACCGACATTGCTACTTTCAAAGCATTTTGGGGAATTAGTGTTGATAATGTAGCGATTGGTTCATACACCGGCTCTGGAATTGGTTTCTCTTCAGGTGGCGATGGTGTTGTGATTTTCAAAGCTGATGGTACAGAAGTAAGTAAAGTGGATTTTGGAGCTGCGGTACTTGGTATTTCTTTCTATTGGAGTTATGATAAAGATGGTTTGGTAGTTGACAATAAAGTTCCGAGTGTGCTAGGAACTATCAATGGTTCAAAGTCGAATCAAGTAACATTAACATCTGTAAATGCATTGGCAAATGTGGCTTCACCAGGAACAGCAATAGTTTTACCATTGAATGCCAATGTAAATAACCCGAGTGTTTACCCGTGGGTAAAATTGGGAAATAAATTAGTTTTTGAAACAATTCCTAGCTCAAGCATTGAAATTTATAATGTTTCAGGAGTTAAGTTCAAAAGTTACGAACCTGCCAAAGAAGTTAATTTAGATTTATCAAAAGGTATCTACATTCTAAGAGTTGGTGCTTTTGCCAATAAAATTATGATTAACTAATAGGGTTCTAAGTTCTAAAACAAATAACTAATCCTTATAAAAGGTCGATACAGAAATTGTATTGACCTTTTATTATTAAATAATATCGTTTGTCTAAAAAATAATCGTATTTTTGACTATCAATTAAGTTGTTGTTTTTCAACGATACAATTTTAATTAAAACAAGGTCAAGATTATTTGATTATGTATACAATTGCATGGATAGGTTTTTCTCAAAGCCTTTTCGCAGCCATCAATATGTTCGCCAAAAAGAACAATTCATTACCAGACAGAATTTTGTCGGGTTTGCTTATGCTGTTGGCTATTGAGTTTCTTACCTGCGGAATTGATTATCAACTTTTCGGTAAACCATTGTTATCCAGTTCGTTCTTGTTGTTCAATCCTGCAATGTTTTTGTATATTAGCTCTTTAACAAGGAAGAAGTTTAAGTTAAGCCCTTACCAATTATTACATTTACTACCCTTTATATTTTTTGAAACTTACGCTTATATTACCTTGCAGCCTTTCGAGATGGATTCATTTTTTATTCAGGACAAAAACTTTATTTTTAGAATGTTTTTTGCTGCCGCAACTATCGGTTCATGGCTGATTTATAATACAATGAGCATGTATAATGTACATCGATATCGTAAGTATTTACAGAGTGAATGGTCAACAATTGAAAAGGAAGAAAACTTGGGTTGGGTGCTTGCAGTTCTAATATTTTATGTCGTTTATTGTGCTTTTGCATTTGGAATT
>JBBRHJ010000160.1:0-8402 GCA_038222885.1 Bacteroidales bacterium
TTATGATTCTGGTTTGGGATTTGATTTTAACTCAGTTACTTTTATGATCGAAATTAAAAACATATACAAGTCGTTTGAACAGAACGATGTATTAAAAGATATATCGAAGGTTTTTAATATAGGAGAAACTAACCTGATAATTGGACGAAGTGGGTCGGGCAAAACAGTTTTGTTGAAATCGATCGTTGGTTTGTTTGATGTTGACCGCGGTCAGATATTTTATGACAGCCGTGACTTTACCAAAATGAATCACAATGCACGGAAAAAACTCAGACAGGAAATGGGCATGGTTTTTCAGGGAGGCGCCTTGTTCGATTCATTGACTGTTGAAGAAAATATCCGGTTCCCACTCGATATGTTTTCAGAACTTTCGGCTGCAGAGAAACAAAAACAGGTGGACTTCTGTCTCGATCGTGTTAATTTGGTAGAGGCAAATAAATTGTATCCTTCTGAAATTTCTGGCGGAATGCAAAAACGTGTGGCCATTGCCCGCGCTATTGTAATGAACCCAAAATATTTGTTCTGCGACGAACCAAATTCCGGTCTCGACCCCGAAACCTCAATAGTAATCGACGAACTGATCCATTCAATTACCGTCGATCTGCAAATCACCACCATCATCAACACCCACGACATGAATTCAGTAATGGAAATAGGTGACAACATTCTCTTCATCTCCGAAGGCGAAATGTGCTGGGAAGGCAACCGAAAAGACATCCTACATACCGACAACCAAAAACTTCAGGAATTTGTGTTCGCGAATAAGCAGTATCAGCGGATCAGGGATGAGAGGATTGGTGATCTGTAATTACCTCTTCGGATTCAGCGTTGCCACCGGAATAATCATCATTGTCTCTGCGGATTTCTTCGCTATCAAAAAATTTAGAATGAATATCTTCCAACCAATCCTCCAAATGGATTGCTGTATATAGCTGACCGTAGACCTAGAGATAGCTTTGAAGAAACAACATAATTCGCCCCGGCAATAATTCCAATCCTTGTTGTTGACCCACCATCATACATTCTGACATAAACATCCGGCCCAAATTCCAATTTAGCTTTTGTTGAAATATCATAATTAAGTAATAGCGGGGAAATACTCACGGTCGTATTTTTAAAATTGAAATTTGTGGCTACACCAATACGGAGTTCTGGTACAATTGAAAATTTTTCTTGTTTAAATATTGTGGCACCACCTCCAACTTGTGTTAAATAATAGATATTATCTGAAAGCATTGTGCCAGCAACTATAATCGCGTGAGTATCATATAATTTTATATTCTTTTTTGTTTCAAAACAGAACCTTTTTGACTTCACAAAGAATTCATTTTTATTTGATACTGCTACTATACTGTCTTTTTTTTCAATAATAATAACGGGCTCAATGATTTTAACATCTTCGATTTTTTGAACTTCAGATAAGTTAAATGAAAGCTTTCCATATTTCCTTGTTCTTATCAGAATTGGATTTTCCGAGTTTTCAGTAATAAATCCTCTGACAACAATTCCATTCATTAAATAAACATCTGATTCCGGAATATTATCATTTCTTTTGGATTCAGTAATCTTTTCAATATCAGCAATATTAAAGGTAAGGAAACTCTGACTTTTTGTTTTTAATTTAATTGATTTGCCTGATACTTCTTCAACGATATACCCTTTGATTATTTCTCCATCCTTAAACCTAACAGATCTTTCTATATCTTCAGGTTTTATGATTTCATTAATGCTATCAATTTCATTATCCTGATAGATCATTTCGCCTAGACGGTCGGTTTTGATTTTTATTGACTTATTATATATTTTTTCTATTATAACCCCTTTTACAACTTCACCAGTTGTTAGGTAAACAAGTTCTTTAACCAATTCTTCTTTGGGTTTAGAACCAATCCGTTTAATATCACTCATGTTATAAACCTTAACACCTAAATTCGTCGTTTTTATCTTGACCGTTTTGTTCGGAACCTGTTCCAAAATGGTCCCAATTATCTTCTTACCACTTTTGAAAAAGATGGTGTCAGTGGATGTTCGTGCCATTCCATATGTTATCCATAGAAAAAAGATAATACCTAGAAAAAATAGATGTTTCATGGTCAACTATTTTTTTTTAGGTAGACATTGCAATTATCAAAATCAATTTCCCAACTATATCCGTCATTAGATTTCCAGGCATATTTACATGACATTTCATCCCACCAATTTTGAAATTTTACACTCGTCGCACCCATATCTTTTATCAACTTCTCGTAGAGGAGTTCATTTTCGGGCATTAAAATTTTAGATAATTCAATTAAACCATTTTTTCTTTCAAATAAACCTTTAATGGTTTCTTTTTCTTCCTGAGTTACTTGACCTGCTAATTCTTTCATTTTATTTTATTTATATTGAATAATTTTCTGTTAAATTTTTATTCTCAAATGGATCTAAATAATCTATTTCAATAATTTCTTTAGCTCCTAAGTCGGGTAATAAAAACTGTACTTTATCGAAAAGACCTGCTGAGCAATTTCGTTCAAGATGAGAAACAACGCATTGCTCATGTGAAGGAGTATTCACTTCCAGAGTTGTTTTACGATTTAGGTAAATACATCTTTTACACTGAAAAGCATCACATTTTCTGCAAATCGGTGCATATTCCAATGTGTAAAGTTGTTTATTTCTGATATTTATACCGGATATCAAATCACCAATTGAGTCGATTTCATTCTCGAAATAAAATGCAGGACAGATGTAAAACTTACCATTTGGGGCAAAAGTAATGTGCATTGTTCCTGCTTCACAATTATTCATTTTTGCAAGCTCCAATCTATCTGTTAGAATATTTAATTCTATATGGGAGTTCCCGTTCAAGTTGTTTATATATGAATCTTTAATTTCTCCTAATTGTTTTTTGTATTCGTCAAAATCAATATCTGAATAAGTATTGATATCTAACAATACTATATTTAAACGCTTATTGACTTTTATATTCGTAATAATTGAGGCTAAATCTGAAAGATATTTCTTTTCAATTCTTACTATAACGTTGGCATGGTTGCTTAATTCAGGTTTTTGATTTTTGTCATTAAAGTCAACCACCCAAATATCTTCATTGTTATTTATTTGACTTTCGTATGACGAGATAATGATATGATTGATGGTATCCATCAGATTTAGATATTCTTTTGGCAATTTTTCTTTTCCAACTAAAAAGTTGATTAGCATATTTTCTTTTTGAGCAAAGAAAATTACATCCTTTAAATGCTGTAAATCTATAAATTGAGATTTTTGATTTGGATTTTGGTAATAGCAAAATGAATCTGCAGAAGTGTCTAAAATTACGAACAGATATTTTAACATGCTTTAAAATTTATGGTTTCGTTTCTATTAATATCCGTGAAAGTTTGTTCTTATAATAATTATTTGCTCTAACTCTGGCTTTATGCATTTTGCAAATGGCTGTAGCTCGTTGGTAAATAGTAGGAGTATCAGCGGCATCATAATTTTCACCTTGACACCAGGCACAACCACTTGATACTTCGCATGAAATACATTCAGAAGTACTTTGAGTGCAACGATCTAAGGTCAAAAAAGGACGTAATTTATTTGTGTCAATACCATCATTTATATTGCCGATAATAATGGGTTTCTTATTTCGTAATGAATATTGTGCAAAACGGGTGCATGGATAAAAATTACCGGCAGCATCAATCGAAAGCATTTTTCCTGCACCACACCAATTTTGGTTATCATGCACACAGTCCAGGGAATGACCAACAAAATCAGAAAAGAAAGAGCATGAATACTCCACACAATAATCCTTTTCAATAATTGCATCAGCCAATGCAATTAGTTCATTCTCAAATAAAGTATCATCGTCCGCTTTCCATACTTCTTCAAAAACGACATTGATATTTACTTCTTTAATTCCCAAAGAGTATAGATGTAATACGCTCTCTTTGATGTATGGAATATCATCACTTCCAATTGTAACTTTTGTTGATGAACCCGGAAACTGTTCTAACCAAAGAGGAATATTCTTTACAACATCGTTATACGAACCATTTCCATTAGGATAAACGCGTTGCAGATCGTGCTTTTGTTTGGTGCCGTCAATGGTAATGCCTATGCTAAGATGTGAAGAATTCTTTTTAATGTAGTTTTGAACTCGATGATCATTATACATCAATCCATTTGTAGAGAAGTTGAAACGAAAAGCATTGAACCAGGGATGATCTAACTCGAACATCCTCATTTTTGCATAATCACTTATTTTATCAATTAAATCAATCTCCATAAATGGTTCACCGCCAATAAAGTCAAAGACTACTGCTTGCTCATCAAATAATTTTCTATTTGTAAGAATATAGTCAATGGACTGTTTTGCAATTTCAAAGCTCATTCGTTCATTCTTGTTTTTACCGACTAAATAACAATATCCACAGACTAACTGACAATCTTTGGTAACGATAAAGGTGATGGATTTGGCGATACCATCATTCCATGCTTTTCTGTTTTCTTTTATTATCATTTTATCTTCTTATAAGTTCACTTTTAGTCTTAAAATCAACTTGCACTTCCTTTGCAATAATTTTTACAAGTTCCTCCGCAAGAATAGTTGCAGGCTTTATCGCACCGACCGCTACAAGTATTAAGACAACCACCAGCACAACCACCAGTTACGCTAGATGCAATACAAGTACCAGCACAACCACCACTACAGCTGGTGTAACAACCCGAGCTACAAGAAGAAACACATGTAGTGGAACATGCTTGCATACATGTGGTTGTACATGAAGAACATGTTCCAGTTGTTGCACCAGTACTTGTTGAATTACAACTAGAGCAACTCGTCGATGTAGTAGTGTTTTTACAAGTAGTTGAACAATCGGATGAACAATTAGAACAACTTGATGATGTTGCACTATTGGTACAAGCATTTTGACAATCATTTGTTGATAGTTCAATATCCGGGTCACAGCTATACAAAGCGCTACCTAATGAAACAAAAGCTAAAAATGGAACTGCATTAGTGATTATCGTTTTGAAAAACTCCCTTCGTGCATGGTGTTGTTCATTTTTAAAATTTTCAACTTCTTTCATCTTTTTGTTATTCTTGATGTAATAATTATCATATTATGTTTTTTTATTTTGTATAAAAGTTTGGAAGTATTTGTCCTCTTAATCTTTCACGCAACGAACATAGAACCCGGAATTCTTATCTGCAGACTCTCTGAAGACATAACTGCTATTGTAGTCCAGGTGTCTTGCCCAGGTGGAATTGACATCAGAACTCCACCAATAGCCAATAGAACCAATTCCAAAAAATGCTGAGGGGTAATAACTAGTTCTGTATCCCCCGGGAATGGCAGAAAAACCAGAAGTATTGTTTTTTGACAAATCATTGCCAATGGCTCCGGGCCCAACAAAGGCAGTCCAATCGGTAACAGAGGCCAATGATTTTGCTACTCTGTTGTCATCTTTTGTACCATCATAATTGTACCCATTGGCAATCAGGTAATTTATAAGTGTTGTCCATTCTGCATCCGTAGCTACGTGCCAGCCAATTGGGGCTAACTTTTGGGAATTGGTAACAGCATACCAATTGTATAATCTGCCATACTTTAGGCCATTGGCATCATCATTGTCGTAATTGCAATAGGCGCCAGTATATAAACTGTACCAGGAATTATCCGTAACATCGGGAATGACTCCTCCATTTCCGTTGTGATATTTGGTAGTTTTTAGGTTTTCAACCATCCATGTTTGTTTCCCGATGGTTACTGTATGATAAACATTTCCATCAATATCGGTTACTGTACCCGCAACAGGAGTACTTTTTTTGAATGTAACGCTGTCAACATTATTTACCGACTGTTTATAGATTACTGCACCTGCTTTATACATGTACAAAGAGTCCTGTGCCAAAGCGATATTTGCAGTGAATAATAATAAGCCTAAAATGATTGATCCAATTGCTTTCATATAAAGTCTTTTTTTATTTAGTTTTTCAAAAATTTAATTGTTTCAGGTTTGCCACCGTTTTGCAAACGGCAGAAATACAATCCATTCAGTAATTGTGATACTGAAATAGTTGTGTAATTTATCCCAGATTGACTGTAAATGTTTTGCTGGAGAATTATTTGACCTTGCATGTTTACAATTTGTATCTGCACTTTATCTGACCCTACAGATATAAACTGAACATTTAATTGGTCAGTTACAGGATTGGGATAAAGCATTAAAGTGTTGTTTGCCTCAATTTCAATTGGAGAAATACCGGTTGTTTCGTTGTTCCCAAAATTCAGATAACGGATATTTGTTAAATCATAGGTATTCAAGCTACCATCATACTTGTTTACGGTAATGTTGCCCGAAGCAAAAGTTAACTTTTGAATGTTCGTTAACGAAAAGGATGTTTGAGACCCCGATTTCTCTTTTACAAACAACATGTTTTGTGCCTGCATACTAATCACGCCAAAGACTAATATAAGCACTGAAACTAATTTTATTTTTTTGTTTTGCATATTGATACTATATTTTTTTGTTTACTGAGAAGATTTTCGGATTTCGCTTTTTTTCTATTTAGGCATGTAGGTTTTGCATCGTACTATTCCCAATAAGTAATATCTCTGGTCATTGATCTTATTGTCGTCCACCCAGAATAGGTTTCGTCAATAGTCTTGCATTGTGTCCAGTTGCCAAATTCGTCATAAGATTGGTAATAGACAGTATAAGGACCACAATTCTCACTTGGCACGGTGATCTTTGACAAGTTCCAATTTTTATCATATTCATAAACAGAAATCCCTGAATAAATATTTCCACTTACCTCTGAATACAAATAAAAGGGACAGTTTTGTACATATTTAAAAAATTGAGTGGCATCATCACCATAGGTTGAATAAAATGTGGAGCTTATTGGCATTCCTGTAGCTGAAAACGAATAATCATGGTTGTATGCATACGAATATTGACCAAAGTGATAGTGTTTTGATGAAGCTTTAATGGGGAAGCCATCTCTATAAGTATATGTATAATTACTCACAAAATCGCCATTACTATAATGTATTGTGTCTATAACATCGGAGGAATTTGTACCTGGGGTAATTTGAGTAATTTCCGAATAATTTGTAGTACTGAATTTAATTTGAGTAAGACCTTTGATACAGATTGTTCCATTATCAGAATAGCCTGACAGCCCAAATTCCGCGGAGGTTTTTAGATATATTGAATAATAAAGTTCGTGATTCCCATAGGTATATTCAAGAGTCTGAATTTCACCGACATCGTGAACTGCTTTGATTAGTCTATTCTTTACATCATAGGAAAATATACGAGTCGAAGGTTGAGATATTCCCTCAAAATCCTGGAGCTCATTTTCAAATTCTAACATTCCATTCTTGTTAAATTTACATGTACTATGAAATACTGATAATGAATTACTACCATGCGAATATTCTTTCTTTATTTTAATTTCCTTCACCTTTCCTCTTAACTGAAACCTCCGCCAATGTGTATCCTCCCAAAATATTTTGTTTTTATCATACACATATTCCGGAATATTCGGAATTTCTACATTAATGTTACCCAGATCAAACTGAACTTTGTCTTGCTCCAGAACCACCGAATAATAACCAGGCGTAACCGAACCATAGAAGGAAATGTAGTTTAGTGCTTGTGTATGGATTTGAGCAAGTTTATCACCAGCATCGGACGCCGATTTTAGATTTGTATTTCTCCGAAGGATTATCTTGCTGTCTTTGGTAAAGCCCTCACCCTGAATGAAAACAACAGCGTCTTTAGCAATTGGGTATTTAGCATCGGGCATCTCCAAATTTTTTATAGGCGATGCGATAATCTTTGCCAGACATTGCTCTTTACCAGAACTTCCAACTGTTACAGTAATTGTAGTTTCTCCGATAGCCAGGGCGGCAACAACTCCTTGATCGTCAACAGTGGCCACCGTTGTGTCGGATGAACTCCAATTAGCTGAGGTTACAGTTTCGCCAACCGGATCAACAATCAGCAGGAGTTTTTCCCTTCCGCCAACAACCAGCGAGAACGAAGTTTTATTCAACTCCACGGAAATTTCCTGTTCCGGAACCGGATTATTGTCATCATTGCACGACAACAGAAAAAAGATACCGAATACAACTACAATTAGGTTTTTTGTTTTCATGAATTTTCTATTGTTACGAGTTTTACTAAAAAACCTCCAGAGCCATTCAACCCCAGAGGTCTTTTTTTCAAATTTCCCTTATCCCGCCACCATTGCGCTAATGGTGCTGCTCCAGGGGCCATGCTCGCCGCGTTTGTTCACCCAGCGCAACATGTAGAATACAACCTTTCCGGCATATTTGCCTTCAAAAGTGGTGGTGAAGGGCGAACTGGTATCCGTGCCCACATAACCAAGTTCGGAG
>JBBRHJ010000161.1:0-8378 GCA_038222885.1 Bacteroidales bacterium
TTTGATAAATTATGAGCTATGTAAATGTGATTTATATTGAATTAATGCTTTATCAACTGATTGGTTAATACTCGCACCATTGCATCTGTTTTTACATAATCATCATAGGTCGGTTTTGCTACAAAATGAGCTTTCATCATAACTTCTTCAATTATATCGCTCATTTGTAAAAAGCCAATCTTTTCTTTCAAGAACGCAGCAACCACTAATTCGTTAGCCGCATTGAGTATGCAAGGCATATTACCACCCTTTTCCATGGCATAATAAGCAAAACCCAAATTACGAAAACGTTCCAAATCGGGTTTTTCAAAGGTGAGTTGATTGCAAATATCGAAATCGAGTCGTGGAAAGTTAGTTTGTAGTCTATCGGGATACGTAAAGGCATACTGAATAGGCAGTTTCATATCGGGCAGACCCATTTGAGCCTTGATAGAGCCATCGGTAAACTGCACCATGGAGTGAATAATTGACTGCGGATGAACCACGACATCAATCTGTTCGGGCTGAACACCAAATAACCATTTTGCCTCTATAATTTCAAAACCTTTGTTCATCATACTGGCAGAGTCGATGGTAATTTTAGCTCCCATGTCCCAGTTTGGATGTTTCAAGGCATCCGCTAACGTGACTTTTTCCAAATCAAGAAGCGATTTTTTCCGGAACGGACCGCCAGAAGCTGTAAGAATCAATTTTTCTATTTGTGTATTACCTTCTCCTACAAGACATTGAAAAATAGCTGAATGTTCGGAATCGACAGGGATTATTGCCGAATTATATTGTTCCACTAATTCACAAATTAAATCACCAGCCACAACCAAAGTTTCCTTATTGGCTAATGCAATTTTTTTTCCAGCTTTCACAGCAGCAATCGTAGGTTTCAAACCAGCATAACCAACCATAGCGGTAAGCACGATGTCAATTGGCTCCATTTGAGCAACTTGCGCTATGGAATCAGCACCTGCAAAAACTTTAATAGGTAAATCTTGAAGACTTTCTTTTAATTGATGATAATGAGTTTCGTTGCCAATTACAACGACTTCCGGAAGGAATTTTCGAGCCTGTGCAATCAATAAATCGACCTGATTATTGGCCGTGAGAGCGTATACCTCAAAAATTGAACTATTTTCCGCAATTACTTCTAATGCTTGTGTGCCAATGGAACCCGTAGAACCTAATATGGCTATTTGTTTTTTTTGTATATTTTCCATTTTGTAAGTCCCTTAATTGGGATCAAGAAACTAAAATATTATAACATCCTCAGGGTTAACTGGTTTTCCTTGTTTCCACAATTCAAAATAAAACTGAATTCCGGACTTATCCTTATTATTACCACCCGTGATAGCGATTCCCTCACCAGCTTTCACATTATCACCCACTTTTTTCAACAATTGAGTATTATTCTTGTAAATCGATAAATAGTTATTTTCATGTTGAACCTGAATTACCCAACCAAATTCAAAAGTAAATGCAGCATAAACAACTGTTCCAGCAAGTACGCTGAGTACAGTCTCATTGGGCGAAGTAATTATGCTAATGCCGTACTGTTTTTCTGACAAACTGTATGTAGAAGAAATAACTCCTTTGGTCGGACGAAAGAAAACATACATATTCTCATTGGATTTACTCTCAATCGTTGTTAAATTGTATTTTTCCTCTCTTTCAAATTTTTCAACAAATTCTTTTTCTTTTTTCGATTTGTTAAGATATTCTTTCGCAGTATTAACCATCTCTATTGAATCCAACGACACTATTGAATCTACTTTTACCTCACCTGCAATGATATCTTTTAACATGGCAAGATAGCCAGATTGTAGTTCAATGTTGTTCAATAGCGAGTCCGTATTCATCGATTGTGAAATAATTTGGCCTCGGTTTCCAGATTCGCCATACCCCGGAAGATAAAAGCGAATAGGAGTAGTAAAAATTAAAATTGTGAGTAATATGAAGGTAATCAAGACTAAAGCCGAGCCATAAATCAAAACACTTAACCGCGACAACCTAATATGCCAAGATTCTTCCAAGGTATTTTCGTTCAATACCGAAACACGGTATTGGAAACGCAATTTTTGTAAGCTGGATTTTAGATTGAATGACTTCTTTTTCATTTAAAATTTCGTAAGTTACCAATGAATACAAAAGTAACTAAATTGTAGCTATAACCAAAACACAAAAGCCCGAACGATTTCATTTGTTCGAGCTTCGTATTTTTATTCATTACGATCAAATGGCGTTGCCAATCATAAATACGGCAGCCAATGAAACGATAGCATACAATTCTGGGAAAACTGCTAAAATAAGTGTTTTTCCAAATACATCATATCCTGATCCAATTCCTGCAATACCATTAGCACAAACTTGTCCTTGACGAATGGCCGAAAAAAGTCCTGTAAGTGCCAATGCCAAACTTGCTCCAAAAACTGCAGCAGCACTTGCCCAAGTCATGTCGGGAGTAAGTTTACTTGCAAGTAAGAAATAACCCAAAAAACCATACAGTCCTTGCGTTCCGGGTAGTGCGCTTAATACCATGTAATTACCAAAAGCATCAGCATTTTTCTTTAATGCTCCAATAGCTGCATTACCGGTAATGGTAACTCCAAATGCACTTCCAACTCCTGCAAGTCCAACCATTAATCCAATACCAATATAAGCCAAAATAATAGGTTCCATAAATTTTTGTTTTTTTAATTGTTATGTTTTTATTTTTCTAATTCCTAATTCATTTATATTTGAAATACTTTAAAATAAAGTTTCTTGTTCTTTGTAGGCAGCAAAAGGTTTGTATTTTTTACCTCCACCTTCGAAGCCTGAGTTTTTATAAAACTCAACAAAAGTCAGACGCATGGGGTGCACAAAGGCGCTTAAACCAGACATAAATATATTGATACTATGACCCAGTAGCATAATGATTACCATAATAATTGGACTAAGCACAGGAATATCTCCACTTAACTGTATGGCTAAATCGTTGAAGACAAAACCCATTACTGCGCCCGAGATTCCGAGGGCAAAAAGTCGAATGTAGGATAAAACGTCACCCAATAGGCCTGTTGCCATATTATAAGTATCCCAAAGTCCTGCTCCAATGTTTATAAGCGGATTCCGTTTGATATCATTTAAAATGAAAATTAAAAGACCGCCCACAACTCCAATTCCTATAAATGACCATTTTACAATTTCTGGTTGGAGAATATTCATAGTTTGCAAACCATAAACAGCTCCTCCACCAATAATTACAATAATCCAGCCCCAAGTAGAAAGTGAAGCACCTAAACCATAACGCCTAACTAAACCGACTGCTTTAATTATCATCCCGAACATAATTTGTACGATTCCGATAATTAATGCTGTGTAGAAAAGTTGATTAGGATCAAGCATTACAACTTTAAATTGTTCTATCCAAACGATTTTAGATTCCAATAAATTGTAGCCAAAAAAAGTTCCGCTCACAATTCCCATCACGACTGTAGCACTACCAAGCCAAGTTACCAAGGTCAGCACAGATTTCATAGCTGGTTTTACTTTTTTTCGTGCAAAAATTGCAATCAGTACCAGAACAAAACCATAACCAGCATCGCCCAAGCATAAACCGAAAAACAGCATGTAGAATGGTGCAAAAAATGGCGTTAAATCAAGCTCATGATAATTCGGAATGTCATACAATTCGCCTATTACTTCGTACAACTTTGCAAAAGCATTGTTTTTCAATTTTACAGGTACTTTATCCGCTTCTGTTGGTATATTAGATTCATAATATACACCTAGATCTTCAAGATATGTATTCAATTCCACTTCATTTTCTTCTGGACAATAGCCTTCGAGCAACATCACTTTTTCGTCAGCCTCAGCTTTAGAATTTAAAAGAACCTTTGAGAAATCGATATCACCAATTACCAACCCTTGAAAATATTTTAGCGTATTGAAATCATTTACAGCATGTTGTATTAATTCAATATTCAGATTATCAATTTCAGCACGGATTTGAAGAATTTCAGCGTCCAATTCAACAACTGTTTTGTCAGATAATTTTATTGGGTCAGCATCAATTTCCACAACCACATCAGGCTTGGTTACGGTCACAAAATATCGAGTTGAGCCAACTGTGTCAATTTCAAAAGCATTGTACAACACTTCCCATTCTTGATCAAATTTACGTATATTGGAACTAAAAAAACGAACTATAAAACCATTTCGTTCTAAATCATCAATAAGTTTGTGACTAAAATCGCCCCAAACTTCCATTCGTTCGCTTTCTTTCTCTACAATACTTAGTTTTTGAGCTAATTGTTCCTTTTCAGTCAACCGATTTTCAATTTTGGTAAGAACACTAAGTCCATCCTTTGAAGTATCGGCAGGAATAAAATTCGCTTTTTTTGGGAAACGCTTTTCTAATTGCTTCAAGGTGGCTTTTATACGTGCAGCCAATTGCATTTTATCACGCAACAAATCGTTTTCAGCAATTCCTCCGGGCTTTTCAAGTACATGTAGCACACCTATTTCCCGGATTTTTTCAAGGAATTCAATGTATTGCTTATGATAAATCAAAAAGCTATATTTCTTCATTTTCAGTATCATAGTTCTGCCTCCTCCATTTTTTCCTGACGCGATTTTACAATTTTCTGCGACGATTTAGAAAGGTTTTCCTCATCTTCCATAAATCGTTTTATCATTCGTATGGCCTCCTCGTATCCTGGAATTTGTACTTTCTCGAACAAGTTCACTTTTTGAGTAGTTTTTTTGCGAGCATGTTCCAATAGGCTCAATTTTTCAGAAGAAAATTCACGTTCAATTCCTACTTGTGCCAATTCCTTCAATTCAGTTAACCCATCGGCATACCATTTGGGCGAATTGAACAAACTGAAAGGTTTTGTTGAATATACTACTTCATTCAAAATAGGAATACGAACACCTGCAATCTTTTTGATACCCATTTTCACATCTTCCACCTTCAACAAACTGGTATCGAACTCTCCCCATAATGCTAACATTTTATCATAAGCATTAATCCGTTGTTCCAATTCCAACTCTAATTTCTTAATGTCATCCTTGGCTCGTTTCACTTCCATTCGGAGTGCACTTTCCTTATTTTTAATAGTAGGCAAGGCACGAACACGCATCTTCAAATTTTTTTCCAAAGATTGCAACGAAGTTTTATTATATTGAAATTGTATTGCCATAAGTAAATAGTTAAGAGTGAAAAATTAAGAGTTGATAGTGAATTCCATATCAGATATTTTATTATAATATATTTTGCAATCACTTAAAACTCTAATAACTCATCTAAAACACAGTAAATTAATCTTTTAGTCTTATATAAATTGGTTCGTCTTCACAAACCATATCTTTTCCATTTTTGCGTTTAAAAGTATGTTTCACTTTCAAAACAGCAAAATTCAATTCTATAGTCGTTTCAGTTTCAGTAGCATCCAACGAATCACCCAAAATATCTGAAATAATTTCAGCACTTTTTTTCATAAGTGACTTCTGCTTATGTTCTTCATGTACTTCTATTATCTCTGAAACAGTTCTCGTCAGATTTCTGATTTTTGTAAATGTTTCAATTATTTCAATCGTTGTATCTGTTGCCTTTTTACTTTTCAAAATGGTGGCAAGCATATACAAGCCTTTTTCGGTAAATGCTTTTGGTAAAACACGAGATTTAGAAAATTTTGCGGTCAAAAATTTTGACCGCAAAATTTCATATTCATTCTCTTCGAGTTGAAAGACATAACCGTAAGGAAACTTATCAAAATTGTTTCGAACTGCTTGATTCACTTCTTTTGTCTGTACCCCATACAATTCTGCTACATCAAAATCTAACAGAACTTGTTGATTCCGCAGTACTAACAACTTACTTTCAACTTGATTGTATTTCAAAACTTCGGTCATAATCAAATCTTGTAAAACGACATAACATTTTTTACTCTTGTTTTTGTTAGTTTTGCGGTGAAAAATTTCCACCGCAAACTTGTAAACTCTTTATCGTCAAGCTCTAAAATATAACCGTCAGGGAATTTGTCATGATTATTCTTTACTGCTTTATTGATATCTCTGGTTTCAATTCCATATAATTCTGCCACATCGCTATCAAGCAATACCTGTTGGTTACGAATAAACAACAACTTACTTTCAACATGATTGTATTTAAGAACTTCGGACATATTTGACCTTCACAATTAAAACAATCCTATTAATAATTATTTGTTGTTTTGCGGTCGATAATTTCGTCCGCAAAATTTCGAACTTTTTTTCTCAGTTAGTAAAGACTAAGCTTTCCAATATTTCTCTACTAATTCTTGTTTAATACTAACCTCGGCTGGTTTAAAGTGTTCGCCGAGTAAAGTCCACGCAACATCTAACATTTTGGTGGTATCAATATTAACATCAATAGCTAATAATTGATTTGAATAATCTTTGGCAAACGACAATGTACGTTCATCATAATCAGTCAAATCAAAACCATTTTCTAATTTTGTTTTAGCATTAGCCGCATCAGCAAACAAACGCACCGAAGCATTCATCACCTGTGGGTGATCTTCGCGTGTTTTTTTACCAATTACCAATTGTTTCAAACGTGATAATGACCGGAATGGATCGACAATTACTTTACCAACATCTGAATCTCTACGCAAGAATAGCTGTCCCTCAGTTATATATCCTGTGTTGTCAGGAATTGAGTGCGTAATATCGCCACCCGAGAGTGTAGTAACTGCAATAATAGTTATAGAACCACCAGCAGGGAATTGAACTGCTTTTTCGTAAATTTTAGCTAAATCGGAGTAAAGTGAGCCTGGCATTGAGTCTTTCGAAGGAATTTGATCCATACGATTCGAAACAATTGCCAAAGCATCAGCATACGAAGTCATATCAGTCAAAAGTACCAACACTTTTTCGTTTTTATCAACAGCAAAGTATTCAGCAGCTGTCAATGCCATATCAGGAATTAATAAGCGTTCAACTGGCGGATTTTCGGTAGTATTTACGAAACTCACAATACGATCGAGTACACCTGCATTGTTAAATACATTTTTGAAATACAAGTAATCATCATTGGTCAAGCCCATGCCACCCAAAATAATTTTGTCGGTTTCAGCACGCAAAGCCACATTGGCCATTACCTGATTAAATGGTTGGTCAGGATCGGCAAAGAAAGGAATTTTTTGACCTGATACCAAGGTGTTATTCAAATCGATACCTGCGATACCAGTTGCAATCAACTCCGAAGGTTGTTTCCGACGAACTGGATTTACCGAAGGACCACCAATTTCACGTTCTTCGCCTTCCACTTCGGGACCACCATCAATAGGCTCACCAAAAGAATTAAAAAAGCGTCCAGCCAATTGCTCTCCCACTTTTAGCGAAGGAGCTTTGCCCAAAAAAGTGACTTCCGCATTGGTAGGAATACCATCGGTACCTTGGAAAACTTGTAAGGTAACAGAGTCGCCCATGATTTTAACGACCTGAGCTAATTTTCCATCTACAATTGCTAACTCTTCGTTACCAACTCCGGTAGCTTTTAGGGTGCAGGTAGCTTTATTTATTTGTGATATTTTGGTATAAATCTTTTGAAATGCTTTTGTTGCCATGTGATAAATAGTTACGAGTATTTAGTTAAGAGTTACAAGCCTATTATTCATTTACTTGTAATTTAAATATACCCTGTGTTTTATTTTTTTCTTTCTTCTAAAATAGTATTCAGCTGAACCAAATATTTCTCAAACTCTTCCGATTTGAATTCAGAGTAATTTATTTGTTTACATATATTTATAATAGCTTTGAAATAATCCATTACTTCGGCAAAACCTTTGAATGCATAATCAGAATTACAAATATCCATCACTAAGTTGAGCATGTATTCTTGTCGTTCCATTGGCGAAACGGCATCAATGTCGTCAAAAGCATCTTGTTGCAATATAACGAAATCTATTACTTCCGATTTCCAAAACGTAACGTGATATTCAACAGGAACACCATCATCTCCCAGAATATTAATTTGCTCCTGAATTTCTTTTCCACGTTGCAGAATGGTTTTCATGTCATTCACTTTGGTGGTCCAGTCGGGCGAAATACGCTTGGAGATATATTCTTCAAATTCAGGATATTCTATGTATTTTGAGTAGCTATCAATTGGATTAACAGCCGGATAGCGTTTCCGGTCAGCACGAGTCTGATCCAAAGCAAAGAAACAACGGGCAACCTTTTTAGTTCCTTCGGTTACTGGCTCTTTCAAGTTACCACCTGCGGGCGAAACAGTTCCTATAAAGGTAATTGAACCTGTTTTACCATTTTTAAGATACACATAACCTGCACGACTATAAAAAGCACCAATAACTGCCGATAAGTCCATCGGGAAAGCATCTTGACCTGGAAGTTCTTCCATG
>JBBRHJ010000162.1:0-8244 GCA_038222885.1 Bacteroidales bacterium
GTGGGCAGTGAAGGATTCGAACCTCCGAAGTCGAAAGACAGCTGAGTTACAGTCAGCCCCAGTTGGCCACTTTGGTAACTGCCCAGTTTTTAATTGATAATTTAAAATGAATAATTGATAATTTTGTTTTCAGAAAACACAATAATATCATTAAAAACCGCTGTTTTTAATGATCAATTATCAATTATTAATTAGTTTTGAGCCTCTTGTCGGATTCGAACCAACGACCCCGAGATTACAAATCACGTGCTCTGGCCAACTGAGCTAAAGAGGCAAAGTGCTGTCTTATCAGCCTTTTACAGTGTAAAAAGCCGTTTAAATACTGCTATTCAAACGGCTTGCAAATGTACGCATTTATTTTATACTACAAAACATTTCTCCGAATATTTTACTTTTTAATTGTTTTTTCTTTGTGTTTTCGTATTTGTTTTTCCAATGCATCTACGGTGAGGTCTATTGCTTCTTCAAAGCTATCACATGTTTTTGATGCGAAAAATTCTACATTGGGTATCGATATCTTTATTTCTGCTTCTTTGTTTGTTGCTGTTTCTGGTTTAACTACTTTTAAATATACTTCTAAACTCATAATCTCATCGAAAAACTTTTCTAATTTTGAAGTTTTTTTGCTAATGTAATTTTCTAATGTGCTTGTAGCATCAAAATTAATGGATTGAATCCGTAGTTTCATAAATACCTCCTTTTTTATTTTGCCCTTGGATGGGCTTGTTTATATATATTGTATAGTTCGTCGAAACTTGTGTGGGTGTAAACTTGCGTTGCTGCTAAGCTACTATGACCCAATAATTCTTTTACTGCATTGATGTCAGCTCCCTGATTCAATAGATCGGTAGCAAAAGTGTGCCTTAATACATGTGGGCTTTTACGCGACAAGGTACTTACTTCCGACATGTAATTATGAACGAGATTATATACTAATTTTGGATATAATTTTTCGCCTTGCGGTCTGACCCATAAATAAGGACTGATTTTCTCAATTGTTTGGTTCCGCAGCATGATGTAATTTCTTATTTTCTCGCAGAATTCTTTACTTATTGGAATAATACGCTGTTTGTTCCGTTTGCCGATAACTCTTAAATTGCCCTCTTTGAGGTCAACATCAATGTCCTTAATTGAAATCAACTCTGCACTACGAATACCTGTCAAATAAAACAACTCAATTATTAGGTGGTTTCGTATTGAAATAAAATCGCTTGCTAAATAGTTTTCAGATAGAACTGAATCCATCTCGGCTTTTTTAAAAAACAAAGGTAGAGGCTTATTTGTTTTGGGCAAAAGGATTTTTAACGTTGGATTTTTTTGTGCGTAATTGCGGACAATCAAAAAACGCCAGAAAGATTTGAGAGTAGATATTTTACGCGACAAGGAACGTGCTGATAATCCGTCATTCATAAGGCTAAGAACCCATTGTTGAATTTGAGATGATAATGTTTCTTCTGGTTTGAAAAATTCAGGCTCTACTTGAATGAAAATTAAAAATTGAGATAGGTCGGTATGATACGACAAAACAGTATGAGATGAATAGTTCTTCTCATACTGTAAATATTGCAGAAATTCGTTTATCATAGTACATCCTTAATCTGCAACGAAAATAGAGTAAATTTATCGAAAATGCAAGCAATTCGGAATGATTTTTTAGCAAAATGCATTTTTAAACTAAAAACAAGCTTCAAACTAAGGCTGTAAATACAATATTCAGTCTGTGTACAAAACAAACAACACCCACCACCCAACAAACTCTCTTGCTGCGTGATGGGTCAACTTACAATAGTAACTCTGAAAACAAACAAATCCACCCACCACGAAACAATTCTCTTGCTGCATGATGGGTGAAATCATTTAGAAAGCCTTAAAAAAAACTATGATATTAAACTACACTTAGTTCCTGTTTAAATGGATTTTGAACGTTGTTCATTGTTGTTTCGTCCGGTCCAGTTGGTGGGCTCGATTCTAATGCTAAAGATATTTCGTTATCGAGAACTACAAGCTCGATTTGGGGGATGCTATATGTTTTCTTTTCCATAAATATTTATTTTTTTATCTGCCCCAAATCCGTCAACTGACGGAGATTTTGATTAGTACCGAAAGGCCTTTTCTTACTCCCTGCAATTTATCCCGCTATTGGCGGGAGGGGTTGGGTGCGGTCTTGCCTTTTATTTAATAATTACTCTTTCTGTCACATTTCCAACTCTCACCACATAAATTCCACTCTTTAGTTTGAAGTTTGAGGTTTGAATGTTTGAATTTGTTTTGCCTACTGCAATTTGTTGTCCTACAGCATTATAAATGGCATACTTACTTCCGGCGTTTGCATTGATAACGATTTTGTTTTGGGTATTTACAAATACCGAAACATGTTCGTTTTCAGGAGCTACATTTCCTGTTGTAATACTTGGTGCTTTAAACAAAAGGCTAAAACGGCTTTCGTTAGCAGTAGCTATTGCACTATTGAAAATATATTCCGTTGTTAGAGTAAGCTCAAAGTCTGTTGGTTCTTCCTTGTCGCGTAAGTAAACTCGTATATTGCTATCAAATTTTACTAATTCAATAGCTTTGAATTTGAAGTTACCTGCTGTTCCCGAAGTAAAACCAAGTGGAATTTCTGTATTGAAAGAAATTTCATTCATTCCATTGATTACCAGGTTCGTACTACCGTTTTTTGTGAATATTTCGGGTACATCGTCAATGTTATTAAACATCTTTTGAGAATCGTATTCATCAACCGCATTCAATGCATTTGGGTTGAAATAGATAACCGTTTCGTCAGCATTTACTGCATTACTCACTTGCAAACGTAGCAATTGCTGCGTGCTTACTTTAGGAGCTTTCAGTCGGTTAGCAACAACAGATTGATCTTGATGCGAACGCATAGCATTGCTAAAACCGAGTGTATTGCTGCTAGAAGTTGTTTTAATCCAGAAACTCTGCATTGGTGGTATAATAGCTGTACCATCGTTTGCTCCAATATTAGAAGGCACATTATAGGTTTGAAAAACATACGCACCAGTGCGTTTACTTCTGTACCAAATAGAGTTTTCAACAGCTGTTCTTGTAGCTTGTGAAAAATCAACATACGAAGGGTAAGGATTACCCACAAGGTTAAACCCAACAGGCAAATTATTTACAGCCTGCGAACCCGTATTCAAATCCCCTCCTGTAAATGAAATAGTTGTATTTTGAGCAGGCGATTTGCCAATATAGCCTTTCATAATATCCATAGTAGCACCAGCAGCTGGCCAATTGGTTGTACCATCGTAGTAAACTAAACCATTACCGGTAGCAGTGGTAATGGTACTGCTTGAGGCAGCTGTGAGTGGACTCGAAATATACCAATTGCGACCGTTTACTCCTGTTTGTGAACTTGTCAAGTATTGTTCTACGGTTTTCGTTCCACTAATTGAGATTCCACCATCTGCATTTTTATCTACTAATGTACCTGTGCCATTTGTACCATCGCTATTTATTATAAAATCACCTGTTACTCCAAGTGTCGAACCTGAATTTACGGTCAGCTGTCCGCCTGAGTTTACACTCAGAGCAGGGGACGTCGCATTTGCCGCTACGACAATTTCATGACCGGAATCTATGGATACTGATTGAAATTGGTCGGCTGGAACTTCGGAAGTAGCTGTCCATATTTCTTTGTCGTTTGACCATTCCCAGACTGCACTACCATCCCAGTTTCCTGAAGCTTTGGTTCTATAATGAGTTATTAATTCATTTGCACCCACTGCTGGCGAAGCGGCATAATTATTACCTGAATAATCTTTTAAAATCGTTGTGGATAATCCCTTCCCCGATAAATAACTCGGATACGAGATGGCCCAGTTAGCTAATTCAACGGTTCCGTCGGCAGCATTCCCATTCACTGTGGTTTGAACTTTGAAGTTTGGGAGTTTATCAGTATTGCCCAAGTCTGTTAAGTTATCAGAAAAGTAAACTCCATCATCAGCAGGAAAAAATCCACCTTGATTCATGACATTTCCCTTGATGATCGAAGTGGTAGAAGTACCACCATTGTGGTAAAAATTACTCATAGTGCCATCAGCCATTTTATTGAGCCACATTACATTGTTAAACACAAAGTGGTTCTGAGTAGTTGCACGCCGAACAAGCAAACCGGCTGTCTGGAGGCTTGTGGCTTTGTTTCTTGCGATTACGCAATTTACAATTGAATCTGAACCTGCTGTACCTATAGCATCAACCGTAACAATCCCGCTGTATGAAGGAATTGCTACTCCACCAGTTGTTTTGGGGATGTAAATTCCTTCATTGTTGTATATCAGGCAATTTGCGATGGTGGTAGGGTTAGATACACTTGCTCCTCCTGCGGAATGAAGTATAAGACCAAGCACAAAAGTTGCAGTAGCATCCTGGCAATTTGTATAATCAATAGTTGCTTTGTTGTTTCTTAAAACACAACCGGTAAATTTAGTAGCTGCTTCCAAACTCACAATAGGCATTACATACTTATCGTAGCGTGAATTTCTTACATAAACTGTATTTTTCTCAAACAAACAGTTCCTAATAATCCCTTTGGCACTCAAAAGCGTAGCACGATTACTAACTGAGGAGTATTGAAGTGTATTGATGTTACTGTTTACAAAAGTGACATTTTCTACTACCGACAATGAACTCAAACAATCAAATGTACGTTGAGCTCCATTTGTAGTGGATACTGTATGGGTTATTGTAAAACCGTTGAAGTTAACGGATTCCGTTGCTGTAGCAGTGGAGAATGTGAAAGCAGAAGCCGCTAAGGTTGAGTTTGGGTTCTTAAATGTCGAGCTCAAAACACTAGCATTGCTGAACTCCCAAGGGTCAACGCGACCATTTCCGTCTAAATCCGACAGAACACGAGTGGCAGGGGTTTCTGACTCAGACAAACCAGTAAACCCACCGTATAGGTTTACAGCTTTATTTATCACCAAACTTGCATCTAAGTCGTACGTTCCACCCTTCACATATATGTCGTCCACATTTGAACTTAAACCAGCGAGGGCATAAGCGGCTGCAATGGTTTTCTTGGCAGTTGCCCAAGTTGTTCCAGCACCCGAATCGTCGGTAGCATCTGAACTTACATAATATATCGTTGCATTTGACATTGCTGAAAACACAGCAATAAACATTAATAAAGTAATAATTTGTTTCATGGTATTTATTTTTTTGATTATTTGATTTACAAAAGTACGCATAGAATGATTTCAATACTGCTTAAAATTGAGATTATTGTTCTGTATTTTTGTGCACAAAGAGTAAATTGTTAGTTTATATTGAAAAAATAATTTATTATACTCTGCACAAGATCTTATTTGACAATTATTATGGAGTCTGCTATACAGTCGTTCGATTGTCTTTATGCTAATCTTCTGATTATCTGGGAAATAGCCTTTGTTTTATTTGTGTAAATCATTGAAAATCATTACTTTTATACCCGCTTCAACTCCTATAAATTTATGATTTACAAGTCTCATATATCTTGTTGCTCTCTATGCGTGATGTGTTTCAAATTTTTGCCCAATCCACTAAATAAATGGCGTAGGGATTTTACAAAAGACGTTGTTTGGCCTTTTTTAAGTATTAATGCACATGTCAACTTCTTGCAGTTGGGCAGGTACGGACAATATGTAGAACAGCGTTACCGTCAACATTTCGAAGTTGATTTTGTTTTTTTTAACTTTAATACCACACTTGTCGGACAATATTGTCGCACAAGACGAGCAAAAGCCTTTGACCCAAGCTACATTCCCAAGTCCGTTCGTAAAACCGAGGGTGTGCGATGGTTTTGGTCAGGCTGCGCCTACCAATCAAAGTGGGGCTTGGAAATAGGCGGTTTGGCAGTCCTTGATTTTGTTGGTCAATCACACAGCCCTTCATTTCGAAGTTATTCAAACCATTCCATTTGAGGGGTAAACTCTTTTAGAATTCTATGCCCGGATCTTCACAGAAAGAGCGTTGGCCAGAAACCCCCGGCAGACGACCGATGGCTTCCACTGCCTTCGTATCCGGATTTTCCTGCAACCTGTCGGCAGTTACAACATTTTTTAGTATGTTGGAATTTATTTGTTGAAGGATGGCATTTTTTTGACCAATGGCTTGGGCGGTAATAACCAATTCAATCAAAAGCTGGGGAGTAGGGTCTAACTTTATTTTTAAATCATCACTTGTATTAAGTAACGCTTCTTTTGCATGTAGCCAATATAACTGATGCGGAGTTTGGCATTCGATGGTGCTTCCAGCGTAAAGCGTCCGTTAATATCTGTAGCTACACCAATAGTTGTTCCGGGGATGATTACACTTGCACCAATAACAGGGAGTCCTTTTTCGTCGAGAACCACACCCGAAACAATTTTGGTTTTAGTAGTTATTTGCGGTTCGGCGTTTTTTGAGGTAGCTCATTAATGGTAGCATTCAAAATTTCAATTTCTTCTTGCGAAATATAAATTGATTCGGGGGTAGTATCGGTATTATGAAAAGCATCAACCTGAAAAGAATCCAATGCAATTAATTCAGCTCTATGTTTTCGCAAATGGTTCATTGCTTTATTCTTGGCTACAATAAAAATATAATTATCTAATTCGGAAATATCAGAAAGACCTTCTTTGTTTTTCCACAACGAAACAAATACATCCGATGCCAATTCCTCACACTCTAAACGATTACTGACAAACAACGAAATAAACCGAATAACCTTTTCCTGATAGGCATTAACAATCATCCTGAACGCACGTTCAGAATGTTCGCCTACGAGTAAATCTTTCATTCGGGTCATCTCTATTAATTCTAAATTTAAATAGTTTTTTGGAGTTTTTTTACAGCTAAAGCAGAGAGCAAAGATAATATTATTTTATTCATAAAAAATAGTTGATGCTATTCCTTCATTTTCTATAAACTAGATTTCTCTTCTAAAAAATTTTCTACGTGTATTTTTTTCTATACTCAAACAATGCTACTCAACCCCCAACAACTTATATTTATATTATCATATATAATGTATATATAAGGTATATATCATGTATATATAAGGTATACATTTAGTATCTTTTAATATTGAATATATACTATATGAATACTTATTATATTTTATTTTACTATCTTTGTAATAAAAACATACTTAGTATATGACTATAAACTATTGACTTCAAACTATAAACTCAACAACCATGGCACGTGTAAAAAACTTCGACCAACTAACCGGAAGCATCGGCAAATTATCGTTTTACACCCGCAAGGGGAGTAGTGAAATTTTTGCACGCACAAAAGGAGGCCCAAGTAAAGAAAAAATTAAAACCGATCCGGCTTTTGCAAATTTGCGTAAAGCGAATAAAGAGTTTGGTGGTTGCTCCAAAATGAGCAAACAAATACGCATGGCATTTTACGGACTAGAACATGTGGCGGACTATAACCTTGCGCCTGCATTAAGTAAATTAGCCAACGAATTATTAAAAACCGACACTGTACATCCAAAAGGGGAGCGTGAAATTGTCCTGTCCAATTATCGTTATGTCCTGAATGGATTCGACTTTAGCCGTAGCACTCGTTTTAACTCGCTGCTGCGTGTCCCACTCAACTTTAATATTGAGCGTGAAAAGCAAATAGCCAATGTGCAAATTCCAGCTTTTACCTGCAGCTTTGGGTTAAATTCAAAAGCAATCTACAGTTACTTTCGCCTCACTGCGGCTCTGGGCATTGTTACCGATATGCACTTAAACCCATCTAACAAAACTTATGAGCCCATACACGATAAACTCGGACAAGGCTACCAAACCCGCAGCACAGCGTGGTTTAGCACACAAGGCTCAGTGTCCGAACAAGAACTAACACTTTCGCTTCTTAGTGAGAGTGTCACTCAAAGTGACGCTCTCACTACAGCGGCAAATGATAGCCTTACTTCAAGTGACGCCCTCACTGCAATAAATTTCACTCATGCCGATACGATGGTGCTCACCCTGATTCTCGAATTTGGCTCACCCGATGCTTTTGGTAATGTTATGCAAGTGAGAGGTGCTGGAGGAGGAATGGTATTGGGTGTGGGGTGATCTATTTAAAATTAACAATTTAAAAGTTTGAGGGTTTGAGGTTTGTAGGGTCGGAGACCCGAAACATTTGTCGAATCAACTATTTGTTGAAATATAAATCCACCAATTTGTGAAAAAAATAATTCTGTTGAAAAAAAATAATTCGTATTATCTTATTTCTTAAAAATAATTTATACTTTTACATTAA
>JBBRHJ010000163.1:0-8224 GCA_038222885.1 Bacteroidales bacterium
GAGCGTAGTGTGAAGGCAGGTCAAAGCTATGAAGGGACTTTGGGTTTTATAGGGCTTGGTTTTGATATGTTAAATGTAGACCCATTAGGTGTTTATGCAAAATTTGGATATAAATTTATCAAAAATCCCGATTTCTACTTGAGAGGAATGAGATATGCACATTTATTAAAGGGTACATACTTCAAACCGGAAATTGCATTATCTGTGTGTTCGTATAATAAAATACAATTTGATTATACTTCTACATCTACTACTGTAAGACAAGGTACAATGTCAAGTGCTATATTATTAAACTTCGGCAAGCAATGGGTTTTCGACAATAGATTTGCCGTTGATTTTAGCTTTGGTATTGGCTATGGACTAACTAATATTGACAAAAGTGATTTTTCTGGTATGGTAAGTCAATATGGTTTTTCAGTAGAACCTAACACTGGTATAGCTTATACAAGTAATTTTAAAGTAGCTTATATTTTTTAACGTAAACTATTATTAATCAAAATCTTGATTAATTGTGTGTTGTTGACGTATGGTTGCAAATCCGCGCTAACTGTGTTTGTTTTAGAAATGATTCATCATCTTTTCCTTTGTTGAAAATGGAAAAGATGACGAATTTTGTTTGAAGGATATAAATCTATTCTCCACTAGATTGGCAGTTTTTTATACATAGAATAAGTCTATGTGGCTATAATTGGACTTATTCTTCAATAAAAAAGTTGATCTCTGTTTCATATTCTAATTTTTCAAAATCGTCACGGTCAATCCAATACTTAGATGTGAAAATTTCTACTACATTTTCAGCTGTAGTTCTATAATGCCAAATCACTTTTTCAGCATCTTCAAATGCTACTGACCCATCAAGTTGATCTGCAAAAAGTCTTAAAACTAAATTGTTTTCTTTTAATCCATTACGAAGTGCTTTTAACAATATCTCTTTAGAAAGTACAAATTCTGTATCTGCTTGTAGGTTTAAAGTTATAATACTTGCCTCAGTATTGGGGAATTTCCCATTATATGCTTTACGTAGAAGTTGATTTATATTAAAAAGGTCGTAATGTAAAGCAGGTTCAGGATACTCTTCTGCAATTTTATCTAATAACATTTCATTTGAAATATTTTGAATTTGACCGTCGTTTAATTGATCACTTAATTTGTATTTTAATAATATTTCAGCGGCGTTGGCAGGTTCAAAATCGGTAATTGCTAAAAGTAAATAATCTAATACTTCATTCGGATTTATTCTATCAGCATCCGGATAATTTAATTCTTGTAATAGATTTATAAGATCCTGTTTCTGCCAATAGAAATCTAATTCACTTACGGTTTGTCGGTCTGTTATTTTAACTTGAATATTCATATTTTTATTTGTTTAGGATAAAGAAATTATTAATTTATGTGCTCAAAATAGATTTTACGGCTATCATGTGTTTTCTCACATCTACTGTAACAAAAATTATTAAGTACTCAAAATTAGCAATTTAATCTGAAATTACAATATTACAAATACTCCAATGAACATAGTTTAATCATTTATATATTTTATACCACTAACCAATTCTCATAATCAGTAAGATTTAGAGTTGTTTCGAACTATTTCTGATTACTCAAATTGATGCAAAAAGAGACTGAATTATTTGAACCTGCGACCCGCCACTGCTTCACAATAGCATTTTGTAGAAGTATATTTATGAAAAGTATCCATGTCTATTGGAAATAGTAAGAGTATTAAACAAGAGCTTAGGGAAAGAATCTAATTAGATGTTGCCTAGTTTACACACATTTAGTAAGGTTGGGAGAAAAAACTGCATTTTATAATCGATACCATTACTCCCTATACCAATAATGCTGTATTTCAACTCTCAAAATCTGATGATTTTTTAGATTAATTTAAAAACTGCTTCAGCATAATAATAAATCAGAAAACCAGAAACGATAAGTTTAAGCGTGGTACCAACTAAAATACCGACAAATGATCCCCAAGCGGCTTTGAAAGCATCTTTTGAGCTTTTATTGGCAGTTAATTCGCCAACAAATGCACCTACGAAAGGGCCTAAAATTATACCAAAAGGACCAAGAAACAAACCAACTACTAATCCGATAGCACTTCCCCAGACGCCACGTTTCGAGCCACCAAACTTCTTAGTTCCCCAAACAGGAATATAGTAATCCAATACTTGAACGACCACCACGACTACTGCCCAGAATACCAGAAATTCTGAAGTGAACTCAATTGCCTTGCTAAAATGTAATACCAGAATTCCGACATAGCTCAGCGGCAAGCCAGGAAGTAAAGGTAAAATAACACCAGCAAAACCGATTAGTAGCAATAGCCCAGCGATTATTATCAGGAAAACATCCATATTTTTTATTTTATTTGATTTGTATCACACTACAACTAATTGCTGATACAGAATGTTTAGCGAAAGAAAAAAATAGGCAAATAGTAAATGAGTTGACAAGGAAACGGGGAAACACGGATAAAAAGGCTGAGGCAAAGGCAAAAAAGGAATTTACGATTTAGATATTTACGATTTACTATTTAAGAGGCGTAGAATGTAAAATTAAACGAGTAAACGAGGATACAAAAGGCGAAGGCAAGAAAGAAAATGAAACATAAAATAATATGCCAATATATCAATGTGCCAATGTATAAGTACTTACCAAAACAATTTATCATTAACCACTTATCATTAACCACTAATACAAAACTCTTCAAATCTCAAACTTTTCAAACCTTAACAAACACAAAACGCTAAACGCTAAACACCTAAAAACTCCCCTGCCGTATCAAACACCCTCAGAAACATGCTATCGATTTCATGGATTTGTTGTGGTTGATTTGTCGGAAAAGGAACTTCGTGCGTGAAGTTATAGTCGGGATTGAGCAGTTCGATACTATTATGTGCACTAGTTGTGCCAAATGCAGTTTCGACTCCGCTGTAAGGAATTACTTTGTCTGAATTTATTGAGATTCCCTGAATTCTACTTAAGTTTTTCTCGAAAAATTCCATTCGTTTTTCTTGATTATATTCCATGCAAATCATGGAGTAAAAACCGTCGAAAGCCGAGTCTTTTTCTGATTCATTTGTTTTCGAAGCATTAAAATGATGTTGATAATAATCAAACAGTTTCTCAAAGGCCAGCTTATCCATGATTAACCTAGACTCACCCGCCATGGATGAAAATATACTACCGCCACAAAACATAAACAGTTTTGAATTAGTTAAAAGCCCTTTTGGATTGGCTAAGAAAGCCACTTGTGCCAATAACGCCCCAATTGAATAAGCAAAGAAATCTATTTTAGTATCGGGTTCAAACAAAGGATGTTCGCCTTGTTGAATTTCAGTCATAAGCTGAACCAAATCATTTAAGGTCTGTTTACCAGAATTGTAAAACCGCAAAGGATTCTGAGAAATACGTTCACTGAAAGCAATATTAGCCAAACTAAGGGATTGATTATCTCCTACTTCTTTCAATCTGTTTTGATAAAATGGGTTTATAAGTCGTGGATTTGTCCAATTGCATGGCGAACGGTTCATGTGGTAGGCAATTGGAAACAGGATGATCGACTTTCCAGTTTTGGTACATAAATACTCAGCCCAAGTCAAATATTTATTCCAAAATCGCTCATTCAACCCATGAAGCAGGATAATGGCACCTTTGTTTTTCTCCCTTGCTGATGGATGAAAGACAGGATAAATAAATTCATTGTTTTCAGTTATATTATCATTAAAATATGAATCACGTCCGTCGAATCCGTATTGATATGTACTATTAAATGAGTAATGGCTAATCTGTACGCCACTGTCAGGCAAATACATATCCACTCCGAATCTGTATTGTTTGTTTAAATCTTGTTGACGTTGAGAATATTGCATGTTTTTAAAAATTGAAGTTGATAGAATAAAGGCTGAGGCAAAGGCAAAGGCAAATAGGAAACAAGGAAATGAACGCTAAACACGGAACACTAAACATGGAACGCTAAACACTAAATAATTTCCTGCAAATCTACGTTCTCTTTCACTTCTAATAATATTTGTGGTACAATAAGATGAAATTTGGGTTGAATGTGTGGATATTGGGATGAAAAATGCATTAGCGGGATTAAAATACTCACTTGACTGTAAAATAAGTTATGAGAACATTATAAAGTCGAATTTAAAAACCTTTAATGCTCTTATTATCTTCAACTTCTTTAATCGTAAAACAGTACATTGTTAAATAGTAAATACTTAGTTGTTAGTTTAGCTGGAATAGTTTAATTTTGTGCTAATAATATTTATAAAAGATGAAATCCAAAATTCCGGCATATATGTACGAAAAAGGCAATGTCATGCGATTGATATTGTTTACAGCGGTGTTTGCTTTGCTCTTTATCAACATATTCCAGCCGTTCAATTCACGCGACTGGTATAAGGGCATTTCTGATTTCAAGTATTTCTTCTTTTCCAGCCTTATTATTCTTACCGGAATGCTAGTGGTAGTAGTTAGTCGGCTTATTATGGTCAAAACTACCCGTAATCGTGAGTTAGAGTATTGGCAATTCGGACTTCATGTAGTAGGCGAAGTATTCGCAATGTCGCTATTTTTCACGGCTTTCTCTATTCTCTTCCCCCGTGGTGGTGCTGACAGAGATTATATTGAAGTATTTTTGAATGCCATAAAGAATACCAGTTGGACCTTATTACTTCCCTATTCTATTCTATGGTTGTATTTTTCGTGGCGCGAAAAAAATACTTTATTGAAAAATATTGCCACAAAAACGCCTGAAATTGAAGTTCATAAACGTAATCTCATTGCATTCCCTGACGAAAAAGGCGAAGTTAAAATCTCGATTGATTTAGATTCTTTATTGTATGTGGATTCAGCAGACAATTACGCGACCATTCATTACCTGAATAAATCTAAATTGTCACATTATTTAATACGGAATTCATTGAAGTGGATGGAGCTGAACTTGACACAGGAAACGCCTTTGGTTCGCTGTCATCGTTCATATATTATTAATTTAGACAAAGTGAAGGTGTTGCGAAAAACCAAAGATGGCATCTTTTTAGAAATGGATGCTTTGAATACTCCAGACATTCCGGTTTCAAAAACTTACTACGAACGTGTGATGACTAAATTCTCAGATTATTCAGTTTAAAATTCCATAAATGACATTCTCAGATAATAACGGAAACAGAAAACATAAGATTGGCTTTGCCCTGAGTGGCGGTGGTATTAAAGGACTTTGTCATGCCGGCGTGTTGAAGGCTCTTGAAGAATACAATATTTATCCAGATATTATTTCGGGTGTAAGTGCTGGCGCTATTGTTGGAGCCTTATACGCCGATGGTTATACGCCAGATGAAATTGCAGAAATGTTTCAGGATATCAGTTTCCGAAAAATGACCAGTATTCATATTCCAGAAGGTGGGTTATTCCGCATGAATGCTTTTGAAAGTTTTTTAGGTAAAACCCTGCGTGCTAAAACTTTTGAAGAACTTAAAATCCCATTGCGAATAGTCGCAACAGATTTAGATAAGGGGATTACTAAGATTTTCGAAAAAGGAAAACTTCTTCAGCCTATTTTGGCATCCTGCAGTGTTCCTTTGCTTTTCAGACCTAGGAATATCGACAATGTAAATTATGTAGATGGTGGTGTGCTGAAAAACTTCCCAGTTTCAACTATTAGATACGATTGTGAACAAGTAATCGGTATTAATGCCAGTCCTTTGGTGGCCGATGAATATAAACTGACTTTGCTGAACGTTGCTTCGCGTACCTATCATTTTATGTTCAAAGCCAATATTCTTGCCGATAAGGAAATGTGCGATGTATTAATAGAACCTGTAGATATGGGAAATTACGATACTTTCGACACCGACAAAGCACGTGAAATATACGAACTTGGCTATAGTAGTACCATGCAACTTCTTAAATCAGGCATTAAAAACAAGATAAATGTGTTTGATTTTCCAATATCTTAGTATAGAATTACGTGTATTTATTAAGTACTTCTTAATAAATTAATAAGAAATAGCTATCATCATGCTACAAATTCCCATTTTTTGATTACATTTGCACCGAATTAAACAATAAACACTGTCATAATTATGTTTCCAGTATCAAATCGTTTGGCAGCGCTTTCCCCATCGGAAACGCTGGCTATGTCGCAAAAAAGTAATGAGCTTAAAGCTCAAGGTATCGATGTGATTAACCTCAGCGTTGGAGAACCTGATTTCTTCACACCCGACCACATCAAAGAGGCCGCTAAACAGGCAGTGGATAATAACTTTTCTTTTTATTCGCCCGTTCCTGGTTATCCAGCTTTGCGGAATGCTATATGTGCTAAATTACAATCCGAAAACGGATTAACTTACAAACCAGAGCAAATCGTTTGTTCCAATGGAGCCAAGCAATCGGTTTGTAACGTTATTTTGTCTATCATTAGCAAAGGCGACGAAGTAATTATTCCCGCACCCTATTGGGTAAGTTATCCTGAAATGGTTACTTTGGCTGATGGCACATCAGTTTATGTTTATGCTGGCATTGAACAAGATTTCAAAATTACTCCTGCACAATTAGAGGCGGCCATCACACCAAAATCAAAAGCAATTATCCTTTGTTCGCCATCCAACCCAACAGGTAGCGTTTATAGTAAAGAAGAATTGAAAGGTTTGGCTGATGTATTGGCAAAGTATCCTAATATTATCATTATTTCAGATGAAATTTACGAACATATCAACTACCTTGGCAAACACGAAAGTATAGCCCAGTTTGAAAATGTTCAAGATAGAGTGGTGATTGTAAATGGAGTATCGAAAGGATATGCAATGACAGGATGGCGTTTGGGTTGGATAGCTGCTCCAAAATGGATAGCATCAGCTTGTAATACCCTTCAAGGTCAATATACTTCTGGCCCATGTTCGGTTACTCAAAAAGCAGCAGAAGCGGCTTATACCGGCGATCAATCTTGCATCGAAACTATGCGTGTTGCTTTTGAGCGTCGTAAAAAGTTAGTTGTTGGTTTAGCCCGTGAAATTCCAGGACTTAAAGTAAACGATCCCGAAGGTGCTTTTTATATTTTCCCAGATGCCAGTTATTATATTGGAAAATCGTACGAAGGTAAGAAATTAGAAAACTCAGGTGATTTAGCCTTGTATTTACTCGAAGTGGGTCATGTGGCTTGCGTTGGTGGTGGTGCTTTTGGAGCTCCAGATTGTATTCGTCTATCGTATGCTACTTCCGATGAAAACTTAGTGAAAGCTCTCGGTTGGGTTAAAGAAGCTTTGGCAAAATTGGTATAAATCCATCATTCTGAAAATAAAAAAATCCGTTGAAGTCTTTCAACGGATTTTTTTGTTTCAGCTTACTAATATCTGGTTTATAGCTTCATAATTTTATAAACTGATTGTTGTTGGTCTGTACTCATTTTTTAAAATCAATAATTCTGTCGGTATACATCAATAATTCACCTGGTTGCATAGTGATTGTCATGTTTACATCCGATACATTTATCGACTCACCAGTTATTACATTGTACCAAGTTCCAGTTTTCTGAAAGTTTGGACTTGATACTACAGTAATTGTTGATTGAAAATTACCCAAAACCACCATATTCAAATCAGTATGTGTTAAAGCAATTCTTCTTCCAGATGTCCAATCGTTACTTCCAATTTGCATTGAGAAATTACCCTGTGTAAATGCTGTTGGAAATAGCTTTCGCGTAGTTATTATTTTAGCTGATGCATCATAAACAGCTTTGCGATGTGCCAGATTGTAATATCCCCATGCTGCTGGCTTAGGACTTGTACGCCCGCCATACGAATCAATGGAATTGTCATAACCTAATTCTTGAAATTCCCATAACATTTTTGGTCCAGGAAGCAAAGTCGTAAAAGCAATATTGAGTGGTACTCGTTTAATTCTTGCTATCGAATCTGTTTTAAGATTACCATCGCCAAACATTTTTACTTTAAAAAAGTTTCTTTCTTCGTCGTGACTTTCTGCAAAGCCAACCCATTTCCGAGGAGTAGAATTCATTGCACTAAAATCGGAGTTACTTTGGTAGCCCATAGCCGCTTGCGAGTAAGCATTATTAATATTTCGCCACAGATACATTCCTTTGTTAGCCAATGTAGTTTCTTCATCGTTGTTACAGAAATGTTCTAAAATAAACATCACATCGGGTTTAGTTTCTTTGGCAGCATTGTAATAATCGGTCAGAATATCAATGCGGGAT
>JBBRHJ010000164.1:0-8218 GCA_038222885.1 Bacteroidales bacterium
CATTGAAAGTTGCTCGTGAAAGCATGACATTGTTGAAAAACAATAATAATATTTTGCCATTGAGCAAGAAAATTAAAACAATAGCTGTTGTTGGGCCAAATGCTGATGATACTAAAATGCTTTGGGCAAATTACAATGGAATTCCATCGGCTACTGTTACAATTTTAGAAGGTATAAAAGCGAAACTTCCAAATGCCAATATAATTTACGACAGTGGTTGCGATATTGTAGACCAATGGGTAAAAGTAAGCCTGATGGAAAATGTACGTTTTGCTGGAAAAGTTGGATTTCAAGCTGAATATTTCAACGGTACTAAGTTTGAAGGAAATCCGATTGTTACCAAAACTGGTATCCAACAGATTAATTATGCCAACAGCGGTGGTACTGTTTTCGAAGTTGGAGTGCCTTTGGAGCAGTTTTCGGCTCGTTTTAAGGGTGATTTTGTTGCACCTTATTCTGCTAAAATATATTTTAGTATCAAAGCCGATGATGGATACAAGCTGGAAGTAGATGGAAAGCTAATTTCTGAAAAAAATCGTCGTGCTTCTTCTGTTTATACAACCGAATCGTTGGATGTTGTAAAAGGAACGACCTACAAAGTTTGCTTGTCATATACTCAATCTGACAAAAACGCATTTCTTGATTTCTTGGTTCACGACCAAAAACCGATGGATTATACTTCGCTGAAAAAGAAAATTCAAAATGCGGACGCTATCATTTATGTTGGAGGCTTGTCTTCATCTTTGGAAGGTGAAGAAATGCCTGTGAATTGGGATGGTTTTAAAGGCGGTGATCGTACCAAAATTGAATTGCCGAAGGTGCAACAAGACATTTTAAAAGAATTACGTTCGATTGGTAAACCGCTTGTTTTTGTGCTTTGTACGGGAAGTGCCATTGGTTTAGAAAATGATGAAAAAAACTACGATGCTTTGCTCAATGCTTGGTATGGTGGTCAGGCTGGCGGAACTGCTGTGGCCGATGTGCTTTTTGGTGATTACAATCCAGCTGGTCGTTTGCCTGTTAGTTTTTATAAGTCTACACTCCAATTGCCCGATTTTGAAAGTTATGATATGAAGGGTCGCACCTATCGGTATATGACCGAAGATCCGCTCTATCCTTTTGGATTTGGATTGAGTTACAGCACTTTTAAATACAGCAATGCAAAATTATCTTCTACAACAATTGCCAAAGGCGATAAGGTTAATTTGACTTTTGACCTAACAAATACTGGCAAACTTGATGGCGACGAAGTTGTTCAGGTGTATATACGCAGTTTGGAGGGTAAGGAAAATCCTCTAAAATCGCTCAAAGCATTTAAAAGAATTCCATGCAAAGCAGGCATCACTCAAAAAGTAAGTTTTGAGTTAGCTTCATCAGCTTTCGAAACTTTTATTTCTGAAAATGGAGCAATGGGCGTTTCAAGTGGACAATATGAGATTATGGTGGGTGGATCGTCTAAAGATCAGGATTTGAAAATCGTAAAGCTGAAAATACAGTAAATATCTTAGGATAGTTTGGATGAAATTTAATCGAGTTATCTATAAATTTCTTTATATTGTTGTTTGAGGGAAACAGTTTAATACGTAAAGTGTTGTTTGAATAAAACATTTTAATACATAAAATGTTGTTTATATAAAACATTATTGTATCTTTGTACTTCAAATAATACAATATGGAAACAATCACCCGCTTATATAAAAGGCTTTTAGATTCAACTCGACTCAACTTTGTACGCTATTTGTATGATGAAATAGATTGGACGAACCGATTGATAGCCATTAGTGGTGCCAGAGGAACAGGAAAAACCACCTTGATGCTTCAATATATCAAGCAGGAGGTGACAGATAAAAGCAAGGCACTGTATATGAGTTTAGACAATATTTGGTTTACAACACACACTTTGTCGGAACTTGTGGAGGAGTTTTACGTGATGGGTGGCGAAGCTATTTTTCTGGACGAAGTGCATCGCTATCCCAATTGGGCTATTGAGGTGAAGAATATTTACGATAGTTATCCCACTATGAAAATTGTTTTTACCGGCTCATCCATGCTCGAAATTTATCAGTCGGGTGCCGATTTAAGTCGACGGGCAATTCATTATTCGCTCTATGGCTTATCGTTTCGGGAGTTTTTAATGCTTGAATACGGCGAAGAATTCCGAAAATTCTCGTTGGATGAGCTACTTACAAACCATTTTACATTGTCGTCTGAAATTACTTCGCGTATTAAAATTTTGCCTTTGTTTGCAGAATACTTAGAGCATGGCTACTATCCGTTATACAAGGAGAATGTAAAATCCTACTCCGATCGTTTGCAGGGAATTGTGAATGCGGTCATCGATTCAGATTTGCCGGCTTGCAGCAATATTGAATACAGCTCGGGCATGAAAATTAAAAAGTTATTGGGTATCGTTTCTTCCTTAGTTCCTTACACGCCAAATATCAGCAAGTTAAGTGCCGAAATTGAAATTTCGCGAAATTCACTGCTCAGCTATATTCATTTGCTCCACCAGGCACGCTTGCTTTATGCCCTTGGAAGTGATGCCAATGGCATGAGCATTTTAACAAAGCCGGATAAAATATACTTGGATAATTCTAATTTATTATTTGCTCTAAGTACTGCCGATGCCAACGAAGGCAATGTGCGGGAAACTTTTTTTGCCAATCAGATGAAGGTGAAACATACAGTAGCAGCATCAAAAACCACCGACTTTTTTATTGACTCAATATATTCATTCGAAATAGGAGGCAAAAACAAAGGATTTAAACAGATTAAAGATGTTTCTGATAGTTATATAGCTGTCGACGGTGTAGAAAGTGGTTTTGGCAATAAAATTCCACTTTGGTTATTTGGCTTTTTGTATTGATCGGCAAAAATAGCTGATGTTTAATTTCGGGCATTCTTTATTTTAACTATTTTGTCATGAAGTGGCTTTGCAGAAAAGTAAACAAAAAAACAGGACAAATACTCATTTCAATGCATTCAAATTTGCTTTAATCATTTTTGATAGTTCAGGACTTATGTTCGCCTTTTCTGCATAGTAATCCCACTGGCAGACAACTGATTGTATTTGATCAATTAGTTGCTCTGCTTTTTTTATGTTATTTGCTTTTGCAATGGTCATAAAGTCGGCTGTGGTGATATCTTTACGTTTGCCATTAATGCTCAATGTGAGTTGATTGACCCAAACATTGGTTGGGTCGTACGAGTAACAAATATCATACGCAGGGCTCAGTTCCCAACGACCACCTTTTTTTAATCGGAATGAAAAGTTTTTGGTGTGGTCATCGTAGTTGGTGGCCATTACATTGAATACCATTCGTTTGAACATTTGCTCAGCCTCAGGGTAAGTCAATCGGAGCAGTCGCATAGTCTGAAAAAGTTGTTCGTAACTATGACTGAACATGTCTTTAAAATCGAAATGCTGTATTCCGCACCAAGTTTGAATGTGGTGTTTAATATTATGCCCTTCTCTATCGAAACGTTTAGTTATAAAGTGTGCCCTGCCATTTTCTTCCAAAAGTTCCGATTCCATTATGTCAATCCCGCAGTCTTTCGCCATTAAATAATAGGCAAATTCTACTCTGCCATACCCATAGCTTTCGCCAAATTGAGCATCGCTTACACCATCCAATTTTAGCAGCCAATGCTCAAATCCTGCCGGTGCATTCGCTTGTCCCGATTTTACTTCGCCCGTTTCTTTGTTGTAGGCAATTACTGCTTTGGCCCTTGCACCACCTGCCGAAGTCCCGATTTTTAAAATCTCGCCGAGCGCTTTTTCTTCTTCATTGTCAGTTAATGTTGTGTTGAAATTTTCTCTTCCGACGAGCATTTTGTGTGCAATTTCAACCAAACTTTTCACTTCAATAGTATTCACACTATCTTCCGTTTTCGAATAAGCCGGTTCAAATTCTAATGCTCCCATGCCACGTGAGCCCGTAAAACAAAGTTGCTCAACAGGGTTCATGCTGTTCTCGGGGCGACCATTTTGGGCTAACCATAAATTCATCAACTGATTACCATATTTATCGGGCAAAGTATCTGCCAGTAAGCCCGGCAACCCTTTAAATGTCGATATTATTTCGTCATTTGCTTTTCGAAGTTCTGGAAAACGATAAATACGATTGCCATTACTTAATGGCATCTTTATGGGCGACAAATCCCAACCTTTGGCTATGAATTTTTCGTCGTACTGGAAGCTGGCAAGTTGCTGCTGTGCATCCCAGCGTACAGCACCAACCGTTTCGCCCCATAAGTTTACTTTTGCTACATCTACCATTCTATATCACTTACTATATTACCATCAATATCTTTTTTCCTTGATCTTTTTCTATTTTTCATCTTCATTTTCGCATAAGCAATAGGGCTTATTTCATCGCTCACCTTAAAAACATCCATAATATATAATAATTCCAAGGTACGCAAAATTTGAATAAAATTGCTAATCGACACATTTTGACCACGTTCGAGCAGGCTTAACGTAGAGCGGCTTATGCCAGCAGATTTTGCAACTTCGCTTTGCGACTTGTTTTGGTTTACTCGCTCACGCTTGATGAAATATCCTATCGTTTTACACAATCCTTTGTCGGTCATTGCGTACCAGTTGTTGCTTGATATATCATTCATAATATCATTTTTATTATATATTTGCATTATATCCACTGCAAATATACATCTTTTTTTTTGATTTACAAAGTATTTCAAAGTATTTTCAAATTGAGTGATATATAAGTCAATAAAGGCATATATATAGTATAATGAATGATAAATGATTCATAAAATTGATATATGGACTTTACTCAAATTATAATTTTGAATTTTAATTTAACAATACTAAGTGAGTACTTTCTCCGTTAAATTACTCTATTAGTATGGACAGTACTATCGGTAGATGGCAAAATCGAACGATAGAGCTTCCCTTTTTTGTGTAAATTTATTCAAATATCAAATATTAATGATGAGAAAATTAATCAAAAAAAGCTTTGTGTTAATTGTTTTGGTCGTTTTGACACAAGTCAACAGTTTTTCGCAAACGAAAAATTCTAATTTTAAACAAGCGTTTCAAAACCCAGCAAAACAGTATTATCCCACACCATTTTGGCATATAAATGGCGAAATGACCGATGCCGAAATTGTTCGCCAAATGACTGATGCCAACGAAAAAGCTAAGTTTAATGGTGCTGCAATTCTTCCTGTTGGAGGCACAAAACCCGACTTTTTAAGTGAAGATTTTTTTGCTCGTTATACAACAATTCTTGAAACGGCTAAAAAATTACAGGATAATATTATTCTTTACGACGACACTGGTTTTCCAAGTGGGACTGCTGGCGGCGAGATGGAGAAGCTTTATCCTCAACATCTGTGGAAATCTGTTGAGAAAAGGGAAATTATACCCATAAGAAAAGGTATATTTAAAGTTTTTATTCCAAAGGATAATTTGTTGGCAATTGTTGCTATGAATGAAAAAACACTGGAAAGAACAAATTTGAAAGAATTTATCAATTCGGATAATAATATTTTATCTTGGAATGTACCTGATATGGATTGGAAAATCTTGGTATTTACTTGTGATATAGCGAATTATTATAAGAAAGATTATCCGGTTGATTATTTGGATACCCTTGCGATTGAAAAATTCATGACCTTGACCTATGATAAATATGCCGAAAAATTCAAATCCTATTTTGGCAATACCATTAAGCTCGTGTTTTTTGACGATGTAGGTTTTTTAAGAATCGAACGTACTTGGACAAGAGGATTTAATGAAAAATTCAAAGCCATTTACGGCATCGATCCTGATATTTATTACCCTGCATTGTGGTACAATATTGGAACAGAAACTGAAGCTGCACGTGTAGCATTATTCAATACTCGTGCTGAATTGATGGCAGAAGGTTATCCTAAAATGGTCTCAAAATGGACCAAAAAGTACAATATGAAAAGTACTGGTCACCCACCAGAAAATTATGGAATTCAACCTGTTGATGTATCTGGAGATATTTTCAAGTTTTATCGTTATACCGACTTACCACTTGCCGATTTAATTATTAAATATGGCCGTGGGCGCGATGGATACAAGTTGATAAGTTCAGCTTCCGATTATTACGACCGCCCAATTACTGCTACCGAAATATACGGAGCACTGAAGGAGGATATCTTTGATACAGCCATGCTTTATCGTGCACTGATGGAAATACAAGCGCGCGGTGTGAATTATGTAATTCCACACGGCATGTGGTACAATCCGAAGCAAGTGGGCATACCACCATTGGTTTCGCCCTATAGCGAAAAGTTAGCTCCGGCCTTGCCTGCCTATAGCGATTATGTTGCCCGGAGCTGTTATCTGTTGCAAGGAGGTCGCAGAGTGTCAGATATTGGTTTGATCTATCCAATTGAAAGTTTAGAAGCATTTTATTATTTTGATGCCCCCAAAAATTTTGGTATTGCTCGGTTTGTATATCCCGAGGCCGATTATTTGAAAATTGGCGATATACTGACGAATGAAATTCGCCGTGATTTTACTTTTATACACCCCGAATTTTTAGCTTCGGATAAGTACTTGGTGCAGAAGAATAAAATTCATTTGAACAATACTGAAAACTATCAGGATTACAACTTGATTATCCTTCCTGGTGGAAAAGTGATTTCGGTGAAAGCATTGGAAAAAATCAAGCAGTTCTACGATAATGGCGGAAAGGTAATTGCTACATCTTTATTGCCTTCTATTTCATCAGAATTTGGTCAAAATGATAAAGTGCTGAAAATAATTGCTGAAATATTTGGTGCTGATGCAACATCGACTCCAATTCTGAAAACCAATAAAATGGGTGGTAAAGCTTTGTTTCTGAAAGATCCAACTACAGAAAAACTATCTGCAAGTATTGACTTGCTGACACCAAATGCTGATGTTGTTTTTGATAAAAATGCTTTAACAACCAGTGAATTAGGTAAGTTTTCATACCTTCATAAAGTGCATAATGGCAAGGATATTTACTTCTTTGCCAATTCGAGTGACAATAAAATTGATACTGAAGTTATGCTTCGTGGCAAAATGAAACTTGAAGCTATGGATCCACATTCAGGAACTGCTTCACAATTGCGAAAAGTATCATATATAAAACAAAACGGCGAAACTTACACAAAATGTAAATTGACGTTGAAAGCTGTTTCGGCTGTGTTTTGGGTTAATGCAAAATAATAAATGGTTAATGATATGAACACAAATAAGCACTACTCTTCCTATTTTCTACTGTTAATTGTGTTGAATGTATTTTTTGGATACGCTTCACCAAAAAAACAGCAAAAAATAAATTGGAATTATCAAGATACGTCTGTCGATAATCAAATTAGAAGCAACTACATCCTTCCTATCGAAATTAAAAATGTTTCGAGCTCGCCAGATGCTGTCGTAAAAAACACAGAAGTATTGCTGGTCAATAATAGTGGGCAGGCTAGTATTTCAGGATTAAATGGTGTTTGCACTATGACAGGGAGTAAGGTTTCCAATGCCAGTATATTAATTGATTTTGGGAAAGAATTGCATGGAGGGATTGAAATTGTTACGAGCCAATTTAAAGGTAAGAAACCAATGAAAATCCGTTTGACCCTCGGCGAATCTATCAGTGAGGCGCTTAGTAAGGTGGGAAGTTCCAGTGCAACCAACGATCATGCCATGCGCGATTTTGAAATGCAACTGCCATGGTTAGGAAAGATTAACGTTGGTAACAGTGGTTTTAGATACGCAAAAATTGAATTGCTCGATACCACAAGAACACTTAATTTAAAAGAAGTACGTGCAATTTCTATAATGCGCGATATTCCTTATGTAGGCTCATTCAAATGCAACGACGAGCGCCTTAACCAAATATGGCAAACGGGCGCGTATACCGTACACCTTAACATGCAAGACTATTTGTGGGATGGTATTAAACGCGACCGGTTAATTTGGGTTGGCGATATGCACCCCGAAGTAATGACTATCTTATCTGTTTTTGGTTATAACCATGTTGTTCCAAAAAGTTTGAGCAAAATTGGACGTGATACTCCCAATAATAAATGGATGAACGGCATCAGTTCATACTCTATTTGGTGGTTACTTATTCAACAGCAATGGTATATGAATACCGGAGATTTTCAATATCTCCAATCAAACAAAGAAGCGATCAATACAATACTTGACCAATTGTCATCCAAAATAGATGAGAATGGTATAGAAATA
>JBBRHJ010000165.1:0-8209 GCA_038222885.1 Bacteroidales bacterium
TATTTTCTTCAAATTGGCAGAAGTCAGTCGCCCAAAACGTCGGGAAGAAACAATTAGCTTAGCTGACTTAACCCCAATGCCGGGAACTCTTAAAATAAAGTTGTAATCAGCTTTGTTTATATCAATGGGAAAAAACTCGGGATGACGCAGTGCCCACGCTAATTTTGGATCAATTTCTAAATCAAGATCTGGATGTTTATCATCTACAATCTCGTCCACTTTAAATTCATAAAAACGCAATAACCAGTCCGCCTGATACAGTCTATTTTCGCGCACCAGTGGGGCTAATTTTACACTTGGCAATCGGTTATCGTAAGTGTTTACTGGTATATATCCTGAGTAATAAACACGCTTCATACTTGGGCGATTATACAAATCAACTGACGTATGCAGTATCTGATTATCTGTATCGTTGCTTGCTCCAATAATCATTTGTGTACTTTGCCCAGCAGGTGCAAACCGAGGTGCTGATCGAAATTTCTGTTGTTCTTCCTTGTTTTGCAATACGCCTTGCTGAATATACAACATAGGTGTAAATATGCTTTCGAAATTCTTTTCAGGAGCTAACATTTTGAGGTTTTGCTCGGTGGGAATTTCAATATTCACGCTCATTCTGTCGGCATAAAGTCCAGCTTCGTGCACTAATTGTTGACTAGCACCAGGAATGCTTTTCATGTGAATATATCCGTTGAAACGATGGACAGTACGTAAATCTTTTATTACCCTCACCATGCGTTCCATAGTATAGTCAGGACTTTTCACTACGCCTGAACTCAGAAACAAACCTTCAATATAATTCCGACGATAAAACTCGATAGTTAGCTCCACCAATTCACTGACTGAAAATGTAGCTCTTTTCAAATCGTTGCTGCGGCGGTTGATACAATAGGCACAATCGTAGATACAATAGTTGGTGAGCATTATTTTGAGCAGGGATACGCATCGTCCATCTTCGGTAAAGCTATGACAAATACCCCAACCAGCCGTGCTGCCTATTCCTCCTGGAATATTTTTACGGGTAGTGCCGCTCGAAGCACACGAAACATCGTACTTAGCCGATTCGGCAAGGGTTTGTAGTTTGTCAATAATCTCTGCTTTCATGCTTTTCGAGTCGTTCTTTCTATATGTGAATATGGTGAAATGGAATGTAGAGTATCATATTTACATTCCTATTAAAGCTCTTCTTTGTTTTTCAAAGTAAAAGCTTTTCAATGTAAAATGGATTATTAAAAGTATTAAACTTTCTGACTTGTTGAAAAGTTTTATCCTACACTTAAAGCGTTAAGGGAGCATGAGTTAGCTT
The DNA here is from genome assembly GCA_038222885.1 of Bacteroidales bacterium. Lineage (GTDB taxonomy): Bacteria > Bacteroidota > Bacteroidia > Bacteroidales > Paludibacteraceae > Paludibacter. Next base: position 1,304 of record JBBRHJ010000165.1, read on the forward strand.
ATTTGTTGCGGTAGAGAGGAATAATAGTATGTAAGAAGTTATAATTTAGTTCAATTGTAGCTTGCTTTTTCTTCAATATTAGTTCAGGTTTTTTGCCGCCGATTCATCCATATAAAATTCCACTTCTCCCAAATTGTTTTCGATAAAAGATGCCGGATAATTTTCAGCAGCAGGTTCTTTGTTGATGATTTCTTGCAGAATCAGCCTTTTACCTTCGCCTACAGCCATAAAAATAATTTGCTTTGCATTACAAATCGTCTTTCCAGTAAGTGTAATGCGTTTTTGCCCACTTAGAGGATGCTCGCTTACTTCAACTGAATGCTCGGAATTCAATAATTCAATATTATTTGGAAAGATGGAGGCTGTATGTCCATCGTCGCCAATTCCTAATAGCAGAAGGTCGAAGACTGGGAATTCATCATGTAATGGGAGTTCATTTTTTAATAACTCACTATATCGTTTGGCTTCTTCTGTTGGAATCTCTTCCCCTTTCATTCTAAAAATATTTTTCTCGGGAATAAAACCTCGTTGCAGCAATGTGTTGTAAGTTACTCCATAATTACTTTCACTGTCAGTTGGTTTTACGCAGCGCTCATCTACCCAAAAAAACCGAACTGCCGACCACGGAATTTGTTTTTCATATTCATCAGCAAGTAGTTGGAATAATTGCGTTGGTGTTGAACCTCCCGATAGAGCAATATTAAACTTGCGTGATTCTGCATTAAAAGTAACTGCTTTCTCTTTAATTAATTCGGCCACAGCACGAGCCGTTTCTACCGAATTTTTGAAAATATGTTGTATATAGTTCATTAAGACTTTCATTAATTTTATTATTCTACTGAGGTTTTAAATTATTTACTCAGTCTCAAACTTCTCAAATGGTTGACGCCACTTTGTGTCAATATTCTTAAATAATTTGTTCGATTCATTAGGGCCCCAAGTGCCTGATTCGTAGAAATACATAGGGATTTCGGGGTTCATTTGCCAAGCTTGAAGTATTGGGTCAACAAACTTCCAACTTGCTTTTACAGCATCAGCACGGGCGTAAAGCGTAGAGTCGCCTATCATACAATCTAGCAAAAGTCGTTCGTAAGCCTCAGAAATTTTCTTTTCGGCCAAGTCGGAATAATGGAACGCCATATTTACATTCTGTACCTTGAAACCTGCACCAGGGATTTTCATGCCAAAATCGATAGCAACACCAGCATCAGGATGAATTCTAAGAATAATCATGTTATTAGGCTCAGTTAGACATAACTGTTTGAAAAGCTGATGAGGAGCAGGTTTCAGGTGAATTACTACCTCGGTAACTCTGGCAGGAAGTTGTTTGCCCGTTCTGATATAAAAAGGAACATCGCCCCAACGCCAGTTGTCGAGATGGAGTTTCATTGCCACAAAGGTTTCTGTTTTCGAGTTGGGAGCCACTCCCTTTTCTTGCCGATAACCTGCTTGGACTTCATCACCAATCTGACCAGAAATATATTGGCCCCGAATTACATTTTCGGCCACATCTTTTCCCTTTATCGGACGTAAAGCATGAAGCACTTTCACAGTTTCGTTACGGATAGAATCGGAATCGAACACTGCGGGAGGTTCCATGGCAACTACTGCCAGCACTTGCAATAAGTGATTCTGAATCATGTCGCGCATAGCACCTGACGTGTCGTAATAACCGCCTCTACTGCCCACACCAATTCTTTCCGCTGCTGTAATTTCAACTCTATCCACATATTTTCTGTTCCAAATTGGTTCGAAAAATCCATTAGAAAAACGAGTTACCATGATATTTTGCACGGTTTCTTTGCCTAAATAATGGTCGATGCGGTAAATCTGCTCTTCTTTGAAACCTGAATGTAATTTATCATCCAAATCTAAAGCCGAATCGTAACTGTAACCAAATGGTTTTTCAACAATTATTCGTTTCCAGCCATTCGACTGTAGATTCATGCCATATTTTTCAAGATTGGCCGCAACAACTTCGTACAAAAATGGAGGAATTGAAAAATAATAGACTATGTTTTGAGGAATTTCTAATGTTGTTGCAAGATTATCTACATAAGTTTTTAATTCAGCAAAATCTTCCTCGGCTTGGTTGTTTACTTTTTTGTAATATACTTTTTCAAGGAAAGTATTTAGGCTTTCAGAATTATTTGAAACAGCTTTTTTTGCGAAAATGGTTAGACTTTCACGGACATCAATTCGGTATTGTGTCTCATCTTTTTCTTGACTACCAGCACCTATAACTACGAAATTTGCAGGAAGTAAATTATCGAGGTATAATTGAAAGACAGCTGGCAAAAGTTTCCTTTTTGCTAAATCGCCGTTTGAACCAAAAATGATTAGCATTTGGTTTTCTATATTGTTTTTTCCCATTTTCATGAAATTAAAGTAAATATGCTATAAAAAAATTAGTTGATACAAAGATATATTTTCATATCGAAATAACAAGTGTGATATTTATTTGTTTAGTTTGAGTTAATAATTTGGAGTTTGTTTCTCTTTTTTGAATTTTCTTTGTTCGTGACATGCTTTATTTAACGAACAAAATTTTTGAGTTTCTTCTTTGAATAAATCTTTTGCCTTAAATCTGTTATTTTTGAATATGATGTTTAATATCAGATAAATAATTCTATTTTTGTGAAAATTAAATTATTATGGAAACATTTATAAGCGACCTCTCGAAACAACAATTCCCTATAAAAGAAAAAATATCTGGAAAATCAATTAGAAAATCGATTTTGGAATTGATAAATAGGGATTATCAGGCTTTTACTTCCGATATGTTTTTGTCTGAAAAAGAATTAAATATTTATAGACAAAAATACATAGAAAGCTATCTTAAACAGCAAATTGGAGATATTACAAGTTTGGAGAAAAAGGTGTTGGATTCGTTGAATGATAAAACAACTTTGGCTGATAAACTCGATGACGATACTCCCAAATTTACTTTTGGTCAACGAGTGGCCGATCAAGTAGCCGCTTTTGGAGGTAGCTGGACTTTTATTATTATTTTTGGTGCTTTTTTGGCTTTTTGGATAATACTGAATGCTTTTTGGTTTTTAAACAAAGGTTTTGATCCGTACCCCTTTATATTGCTCAATCTTATTTTATCAACTCTTGCTGCGATACAAGCTCCTGTTATTATGATGAGCCAAAATCGGCAGGAAGAGAAAGATCGTGATCGTTCAATTAAAGACTATATGATAAATCTGAAATCTGAATTGGAAATCAAGATGTTGCAAGAAAAAATCGACCATCTTATTATTAGCCAAGAGCAACAGATGATTGAAATAAATAAAGTTCAGATTGATATGATGAACGATATTTTACTGCAAATTCAGAAAAATACCCAAGATTAATTTTCGTTTGCTTTGGAACTCAGAACCATTTTTTACGTTTAAAAAACCACAACATTATCAGCGTAGTAACAATCATTACTGCCCACATAATTGAATATCCATGCGGCCAATGCAATTCGGGTAAGTAGTCGAAATTTGTTCCATAAACTCCCACAATAAATGTGAGTGGTATAAATATCACAGAAATAACTGTCAACGTACGCATTATGTCGTTCAGTTTAGTGCTCATAATGGTATGATAGATAGTTATTTGGTCGTAAATTATTTCGCGGTAACTTTCAGATAATTCGTTGGCTTCGTTGATATTGTCCTGTAACTCTTTGAAATAAAAACGATTGTTTTTATGTATCAATTCCGAATCAAATTTTGATAAGGCTAGTATCATTTCTTTGGCAGGCTTAATATTTTTTCTCAGGAAATTCATTTCAACTTTTAGATTGTTGATGTCGTCCAGTAATTTTTTGTCTGGATGAATCGTCATCTGTTCTTCTGTATCCTCTATTTTATCGCCAAGTAATCCAATAATATAGATGTAGTTATCAACCACAACATCGAGCAATGCGAAAGCTAAATAATCTGTTCCAGAGTTTCGTATTTTGTTTCTGTGCTTCCGTATTCGATCGCGAATTGGTTCAAAAATAGTTCCCGGTTGCTCCTGAAATGAAATTAGTACATTATCAAGTATTAGTAAGCTCAGATTTTCGACATTTAAATGGTTATCTGATTCCGAGTATTTAAGAACTTTGACTGTAACGAAGAAACCTTTGTCGAATTCCTGAATTTTAGGTCGCAATGATGGATTCATTACATCCGACATAATATGTTTGGGTATTTCGAAAACCTGTGATAAGCTCTCCATGGCTTCAAGGTTGTGCAATCCATCCACATTCAACCAACGAAGATTACTTTTTAGGTCAATTTCTTTCAATTTGTCTATCCCTGTCACACTGTATTCTTGCACCTCATCCATATTGAAGTCAATCACCTGCAAGTTAGTGCTTTCGGTTTTTGTCTGTCCCCTGAAAACCATGGCGTAAGGCGACAGACCAATATCTTCTTGTTTTTTCTTTGTAAATCGGGACATATATTTATTTTGAGTTGGTTTTTGTAAATGAAGTTTCATTGGTTCAGCAATTTAATATATGATGTCAAATGCAAAGATAGAATTTTTTCAGAAGGACATACTATTATAAACATTACTTTTTTTGAGAAAAGCTTTAATTCTCTTTCATGTAGCACTTCGCATTTAACATTTATAAATACTTTGGCATAATCATTGCTGCAAATGAAGTTGATTAAAATCTACTTTATAATAATGAAATTCATTAAACTCATTCTCTTATCCTTTCTGTTAATACAATTGAATATAATTGCTTACAGTCAGGAAAATATGGCTATGCCTGAGCGTAGTCCAGAACAAGAGGCTGTGAAACAAACTGAAAAACTACAATCGGATCTCCAACTCAACAACGATCAATTGAAGCGAGTGCATGAGATTAACTTGAAATATGCCCGTGAACGCCAAAATTCAAATTCTCGAAGTGATGCTTTGAAGCGTATAAAAGAAAAAGATGAGGATTTGCAGCGTGTACTGAATTCAGAACAATACAATAGATTGCAACACAAACGCTATGATCGGTCTTCGTTTCAGTCGCCAACAGTCAATACGAATCGGTTTGAGAACTCGAACAATCAACGTGGAAATTCGGATGCTAGGACAACTCCTTCGTCAACATATCGAAGTTCCGAAAACAATGAGAATCGTAGTTTTTCACCAAATACCAACCAAAGAAGAACTGTACAACCTGCAACAGATAACACAACGAATTACAGAAACACTGCACCACGCACAAACCCGTCGGTAGAAAGAAGTGGCTCCTCTTCAAATAGGAACACATATTCCGTTCCTCCCACAACTAACGGAACAGAGCGAACTGCAACCACACAACGTTCATCGAGTAATGAGTCGAACAGAAATTCAAGTCCGTCCTCTTCTAATAGGAATACCTATTCTACTACTCCTACTCGCAGTGGCAATGAGAGAACTGAACCTACACAACGTACATCGGGTGGTAATGAATCAAGCAGAAGTTCTGGCTCGTCATCCAATTCAAGATCGGAAAGTTCATCCAGTTCCAACAGAAGGTAATCCATGTCAAATCCTTATTTTTCGTTTAAGCAATTTACAGTATTCCATCATAAATGTGCCATGAAGGTAGGAATTGATGGAGTGCTTTTGGGAGCTTGGGCGGATGTAAGTAACACAGAAAATGCTCTCGATGTGGGAACAGGTAGTGGACTTATAGCATTGATGTTGGCGCAGCGATGTGATGCGGAAATAAAGGGAATTGATATTGAGCCCAATGCTGTAATCCAAGCCTATGAAAACGTGAACGATTCACCTTGGAAACTGAGAATCAGCATTGAACAAACTTCATTACAGGACTTTGCAGAAAATTCACCTAAAAAGTACGATTTGATTGTCTCAAATCCTCCTTATTTTGTTGATTCACTTAAAAATCCTGACGAAAATAGAACTTTGGCTCGACATACTGACTCACTTTCTCACACCGAATTATTACTTTATTCCAATCTACTTTTAACGCACATCGGAAAGCTGGCTGTTATTTTACCTTTGAATCAAGGGCTAGAAATGATAAAAAATGCTGAAAAAACAAAATTCTATTGTAATAAAATAACTTATGTTTATCCCAAACCCGATGTGGATATTAAAAGAGTTTTACTTGAATTCAGTCAGGAAAAGCAAACTCAACAAATCGATTCAATTGTGATTGAAACCTCCCAACGACACGAGTACACATCTGAATTTACTGAATTGCTAAAGGATTATTATTTGAAAATGTAGAAAAATTTTACAACTTATAAAAACATAAACTCTGTAGTATTTTTGCTCTAGGATTATTTTGTAACTATTTTAAAATCAGATGTTGCATAATTTTCAAATTTATGTGTATTGCTCAGGAGGTATTAACAATCAGCAGTACAAAGGATATGACTATCTAAGCGTTACCCACTCGACACTGAAAAATTACGAAATTGAAGCCGAATCCTCAACGGGTACCTTAACCAATAATAAGAAACAAAAGATAGAGCTTAGTCCTGAAAAATCAGATAGAAACATATACTATTATCTCAGGTGATAATACGACAGTGTTCAGAACCAAACCACAAAGCACAAAGCTTGTATAATGCTCTAAAATACAAATACACTCCTATTACAAAGAAAAAATATGTAGTGCTCAGATCGGAATTCCGAGAGTAGCAAATTGCTGATTAGCAATTTATTCTTTCAGAATTGCTGCAAAGTGGGTTAAGACTGTTGGATGAGGTTGTTGCTTTCAAAGATAAATGTTGATAAAAACACAAACTCAGACATCCAATACCTATAATTAGGGTCTGCTGAAAAACCCGTTATTGTTTGCTAATCAATATTTTATCATTAAATTTGTGCAATTAAATGCAAGGTTATATGACAATTACCCGTAAAAAGCATGCACTCGTGCCAAAATATGTAAGTCCAAATCAG
>JBBRHJ010000166.1:0-8203 GCA_038222885.1 Bacteroidales bacterium
TGATGCGAGTGTATCGATAGTGGAAAGTTGCATTTCTGATTTCAAAGATATTACTCTACTTCACGCTACTGGTTTTGGCAAAAAAAATGCGTTGAAAGAAGCAATCTTACAATCAAAATCTGAATTAATCCTGACTACTGATGCTGACTGCATCCCAGAAAATACTTGGGTAGAAACTATTTCTAACTTTCAATCCGAATTTACATCCGATTTATTAGTTTGTCCTGTGGGGATAAATGATGGGAACAATTCCACTGCTTTCAGTAAATTACAGCAACTTGAATTTTCATCTTTAGTGGCTTCGGGAGCTGGAGCTGTGGGCATTCGAAAACCTATACTTTGCAACGGTGCCAATTTAGCATTTACCAAAAAAGCTTGGCTCAAAAGTCAAAAAGATTTACATGCTGAATTAATTTCAGGCGACGATGTGTTTTTATTGTTAAGCATCAAGAAACGTGGCGGAATAATTCGGTACGTAAAATCCAAAGAGGCATTTGTTTATACTTCGGCAGCCAGCACCCTCAAAACTTTCGTACATCAACGCCAACGCTGGACATCAAAGTCATCAGCTTATACCGATAGCGATATAATTTTTACTGCTTTAATAGTTTTTGGGGTGAGTTTGGTGCAAGTGTGTTTACTTTTTTTCTCATTCTTCTCAGTCAACTTCCTAATCAGTTTTGGAATTGTTACTTTCCTTAAATTCCTAACTGATTTTGTGTTTTTCAAAACAATAAAAAGCTTTTTCCTTCCTACTTTATCATCTGGTTATGTTTTTCTACTTTCCGTTATTTACCCATTTTATACGGTATATGTGGCTATAAGTGGGATGTTTGAAGGTAGGGCGAAGTGGTGAGGGAGCAAATAATTTCAATAAAAAAGCAGGCTATACGAATAAGTACAGTCTGCTTTTTAAAGTGTTTTTTAAGAGCTATGGATTAATGATAACTGATTAATGCATTGATATATTGAACTGTAAGATGTTTTTCTAACATAGTAAATTGTAAATGTCAAAATTGTAAATCCTTCTTTGTCTACTTGTCTACTTGTTTACTTGTTTACTCGTTTCCTTGTCAACTATTGTTTCAACTTCTTCAAAATCTCTTTTGGCACTGCGTCTTTATGCACCACAATATTGATGGTTTTGTGGGCTACGAATGATTCGCTTACGTACCAAATTCCTTTGTATTTGCTATCGGTTCCCCAAGAATTCTTAACCATGTAGTATTTGGTTCCGTTTTGATCTTTGGCGAGGCCGTAAATTACCATGCCATGATCGTCGGTGGTTGAATAATTGTCAAAATCTTTCTGTCGAAGCTCCTGCGTTACTTTTATTTCAGGTTGTGGTCCTTTGGTTTTGTAGATTTTAGCTTCCATATCTTTTTGAGTTATTCCCAACCATTTGGCTTGATCAGACCCAGGCAAATTAGTAACTTTCAGTTCTGGATTGACACCAACGCCATCGCGTGAAAAACCTTTTTCACTCACATCTGAACCCCAAGCTATTGAATATCCATTGTTCACAGCATTGTTAAATACGGCCATAAATTCATCCAACGGTAAATTGTAGGATGTTTCATTTCTCCAATTATCCGGAATTTCGATAGCAAAACTGCTGTAAAAAGGATGATGTGTAAATGAAGTAAGTGAAACATAATCATCCATTTTCAAACCTAATGATTGTACATAAGTCATTGGTGTGTACTTTTTGCCTTGAACTACGAAGTTTGTTGGGAGTTTACCCAAATATGCGTCTAATATGCCTTCAAAACCAGTTTTCCATGCTGTGGAAAGTTTTCTGTTAGGATTTTTTACAATTACATCCACATAAGCACGAGTCAAAGCGTCCAGCTCGGAGTGGCGGTGTTTTTCTTCGCCATAGTTGTAACCATCCATCAATGAATCAGGTACAATTCCGTAATTTTGAAGTACATAGATGACATCGTAAAACGAACCACCTTCGGCAAAATTACCATTGGCATGTAATCGTACAAATTTATCTGCTTTATCAGAATAGGAGTGATGTACCACAAACATTTCGGACAAATCCACTTCTGGTTTTCCCATGCGTAGTAATTCAGCTTCGAAAAACCCAAGGGCTGAAAAACTCCAACAAGTTCCTGTACTTGCCTGATTCCTGACAGGCGTAATTTTGTTTTCTTTAATGATAGTAAATCTAAAAGTGTCGACAGCGGTTGTGTCTTTTTTTTCAGCATAGGTTGACAAAGTACCTACGATAATTGCAAAAATTAATAGCGTTTTTTTCATATAAATTGAATTGAAAAACCGGTCTGCAAAAAGGTTCTGATAATTTTTATCCCTTTTGTGGCAGACCGGTTTGTTTTTATTGAATTATTTTACTGGAATATTGGCTAAGGTAGCTTCAAGGAAATCCCAAAACTTTTGAACGGTTTCAATGTTTATTTTTTCGTCTGGTGAGTGTGGGTAACGAATAGTAGGACCGAATGAAATCATATCCATTTTTGGATAATTCGTTCCTAAAATTCCACATTCCAAACCAGCATGTATAATCATTACTTTAGGAGTTTTTCCATATTTGTCTTCATATACTTTGGTCATTTCTTTCAGTATGGGTGAGTCCAAATTTGGTTTCCAACCTGGATATCCACCAGTAAATTCAACTTTTGCTCCAGCCATTGTAAAGGTGCTTTCGATAATTGATTGTAACTCATCTTTGCGAGAATCTACTGAACTGCGTAACAATGATTTAATTTCAACTTTCGTACCATCCGATTTTATAATAGCCACATTATTAGAAGTTTCTACTACGCTTGGCATTTCGGGAAGTACACGATATACTCCATTGAAACAAGCAGTAACAGCATTGATTAAGTCGTCCTGAACTTCTTCTGGAATAAGTCCAGTCGGTAATTTTACTTCTTCGGCGGTCAAAGTAATATTAGTTTCGACTCCTTGAAATTCTTCTTCGAAAAGTTCGTTGCAATCTATCACAAAATCCATAATATCCTCAACTCCATCTTTGGGAACTGTGATAATCGCATGCGCTTCACGTGGAATTGCATTGCGTAAACTACCGCCATCAATCGATGCCAAGCGAGCTTCATAACTGCTAACTGCATCTTTCAGGAATCTGAACATCAATTTATTAGCATTGGCGCGTTGCAGATGAATATCTACACCCGAATGACCACCTTTAAGTCCAGTAAGCGATACTTTCAACGCCACATCACCTTCAGGAATTTCCACTTCTTGGTAATTGAAGGTGATATTAGCATCCAAACCACCTGCACAACCAACATACAATTCACCTTCGTCTTCAGAATCTAAATTGATCAAAATATCAGCTTTCAAGAACTTAGGTTGTAGAGCAAAAGCTCCGTGCATACCTGTTTCTTCGTCCACTGTGATAAACATTTCGATAGCTGGATGAACTAAATCCGTGGCTTCGAGTACCGCCATGGCAGCCGCTACTCCAATTCCATTATCCGCTCCTAATGTCGTATCTTTGGCAGTTACCCAGTCGCCATCAATATAAGCTTGGATGGGGTCTGTTTCAAAATTGTGAGCTATTCCACCATTTTTTTGTGGTACCATATCCATGTGAGCTTGAAGCACAACTGCTTTGCGGTCCTCCATGCCTGGAGTGGCAGGTTTGCGTACCAATACATTTCCAATTTCATCGCGAAGTGTTTCAAGACCCAATGATTTCCCGAAGTCTTCGAGAAAAGTACCAATAGGTTCTTTTTTCCCCGAAGGACGTGGAATCTGCGTTAAACTATAAAAATTCTTCCAAAGCGAGCTTGGTTTTAAATTGCGAATGTCTTTTGCGTCCATATTATTTAGTTTTTTTGAATAATTATTCTTTTCTTCTTGCAAATATCTGAATATTTTTTTGAATACTAGGCTCAATTATAGATTATTAATTATAATTCTATCAAGCTAGTAAACTTTATTTCAACATGATTATTGAATGTTATAGTGAAACTTTATTTCTGATTCTGATTTTAATGTTTTCAAATAAATGTATAATTGTTTTTTACTTACTATTAAGTTGTTTTTAGCTTAAAACATTTAAAATACGAAGTGAAATTAAGTATAATACTTTCAATTTTTAGCTTGTGATTTAATTGAGTACTATTAAAGAAAAATTTCTGTAATTAGTCCTATTTTAATAAGGTTATTCAAGAATTATTTGGTAATTTTGCGCTCAAATTGAAAAAAACAGTATTAAAGCGAACGAAATTATTAATCATCTAAATAATTGCAAAAGAATCTTTTTGCAAATCAAATCAAAGAATTATGCAAGCTTATAAATTTGTAACTGCCGAAGAGGCCGCTAGTTATGTTAACAATGGCGACATTGTAGGATTTAGTGGTTTTACTCCTGCAGGTTGTCCTAAGGAAGTGCCTACTGCGATTGCCAAAAGGGCTGAAAGTTTCCATGCCGAAGGTAAGGAATTTAAAATTGGAGTATACACTGGAGCTTCAACTGGCGACTCGCTCGATGGTGCTTTGGCTCGTGCCAATGCTATTTTATTCCGCACACCTTATCAGTCGAACAAAGACTTACGTACTGCGTTGAACACTGAACGTGCTCCTTATTTCGACATGCACTTGTCGTCTATCGCACCACATTTACGTTTTGGATTTATGCCTAAGCCTAAATTTGCGATTATTGAAGTTTGCGATTTGACCGAAGATGGCGAAATGATTCCAACTTCTGGCGTAGGAATTTCTCCAACCATTGCTAATTTGGCCGATTTTATAATTGTAGAATGGAATCACAATCACCCCAAAGAATTGCGTGGTTTCCATGATATTTTTGAACCGCTTGATCCTCCTCACCGTTTGCCAATGACATTGTTGACTCCTTCTGATCGTATGGGAGTACCTTATATCAAAGTGGATCCTAAGAAAATTCTTTGCGTGGTTGAAACTCACCGTGATGATGAAGTGGGTGGATTTACGCCAACCGATGAAGTTACCGATAATATTGGCAAGAACGTAGCTGATTTCTTAGTTGCTGAAATTAAATCAGGTAGAATTCCTAAGGAATTTCTTCCTATCCAATCGGGTGTTGGAAATATTGCGAATGCTGTAATGGCTTCTTTGGGAACCAATCCTGATATCCCAACTTTCGAAATGTACACCGAAGTAATTCAGGATTCAGTAATTGATTTATTGAAAAGTGGAAAAATCAGTTTTGCCAGTGGATGTTCGCTCACCATTACAACACCAGTTTTAAAGGAACTCTATGCAAATCTTGAATTCTTCCGCGATAAAATAGTGTTGCGTCCTCAGGAAATGTCGAATAGTCCAGAATTAGCTCGTCGTTTAGGTTTGATTACTATCAATACAGCATTAGAAGCTGATATTTTTGGAAATGTGAATAGTACGCACGTGATGGGTTCAAAAATGATGAACGGAATTGGCGGCTCGGCTGACTTTACACGCAGTGCTTATATTTCTATATTCACAACGCCTTCGACTGCTAAAAAAGGAAATATCAGTGCTATTGTGCCTATGGTTACACACGTTGACCAAAACGAACATTCGGTAAACATCATTATTACTGAACATGGTATAGCCGATTTACGTGGAAAATCACCTGCACAACGTGCTGAGGAAATTATCGAAAATTGCGTAGCGCCTGAATACAAACAAATGTTGCTTGATTATCTTGCTCTATCAGGTCCATGTCATACACCAACTGATTTACACGCTTGTTTCGGAATGCACATGCAGTTTATGAAAACCGGAAGCATGCTTGGTACCAATTGGGACGATTTTAAAGAGAAAGAATAGTGAAATTTGAATACTCCCTAAAAATAGCAAAAGGACAAAACCAATAAGTTTTGTCCTTTTGTCGTAAGAGAACCTGTATTGGGTTTTGTCATATTCCCAGAACAGATGGGGCTTCGACACTGTCCACAATCTAAACTATCTCGCATTTATTTAATCTTCTCTGCTTTAAACTTAATTTCATATGCCACTTGTTCCAAAGCTTTGTTTCCAACGGTTGTCAATGTGTCAAAATACAATTTTGCACTAGTAAAATCACTGAGTGTATTCGATAAAACAAATCGGCTTTCTAAATTTTGCTGTGATAAAAATGGGAATAAAACAGTTCCAGTTTGATTTGTCTGCGCCAAAACGATAAAATCGGGTATTGTGTTTTGCTTATTTGGGTAGTTGATAATGTTAAGGCTCTCAAAAGAAAAACCTTTGAAAATGTTTGAAGTAACTGTTGTATTTAAAACAAATAACTCAGTTCTTAAATTATCCTCACCACATGAAGTAAAGACCAATAAAAGTCCTATTAAAAAAAAATTAAATTGTATCTTCATTTTATTATTACTTATTTCTCTAATTTTCAATCCTACATATTACTTATTTTATGGTCTAACACTAATGGTTAGGATATCAATAGTGGCGGATTTCGTGGTTGTCTGCTGTCAACCAACACAGATGCCTAAGCTGGGGGCAACTCTCTCAATTATGTATGTAACTCGACATTATTTATATCCTTTTGTTTTGGGCAGTTTTTTTCTTTTCAATATTGTCATGTTTAACTTATAATAGCAGAAGTCATGAATAGATTTAATTATTACTTCTTAATCACTTTTAGATACTCAGATGGGACATCTAAAAACTCTTGAAAACTTGAACTGTTTGCTAGTCCGTCATTTCTAAACGAATTCGGTGGTGCGATTCTAATTGTAATTTTTCCAACATTTAATTCTTGCCCAACCACAGTATCTCCAATTATAAAACATTTTTCAGACAGTCCAACAAATCCGCCAACTGTTATAGTTGCACAATATGGTTTTAAGAAAATAAAACTCTGATCCATCTTAAGCTCTTCTTTTGAACAGCCTAATGATAGTATTACAATTAAAGCTAGGCTAATATTACAAATAGTTTTCATCTTTAACTTTCTGATTTATTTGTTTTAAGAGTTATTTTCAATTGGATACAAAAGTGGGTTATTATTATTATTATTATTTGGATAAATTATTCATAAAAGGGAGTGAATTAATAATTAAGTTTCCATGGATTTTCTTACTGTATAAGGGGTCTTAATCCATAGATTTGGTTGTATCGTTTTTTTACTTGCCCATAACAAAGCTATATTTTAGATGATGAGTCCTTTCTCATTATTGATATTTTCCGAATCTGAATGATTAGTTTTCAGAATTTTACAAAACACCTCACTTGGAAGTAATTTCTTTAACTATAAAATATCTCTCACTTTTTTGTAAGTGTGTGTTACTTGTTTTTCTTGTTTATTTTGAATCTCAATGTATTTTAGTTCCAGTATGTTTTTCTCAATTTTGTAGGTGCAAGACTGAAATAAGGTGCTATCTTTAACCGAGGTGTCAGGAAGTTTATTGGTCTTAAAATCCCAACTAATAGATTGATTTGAAACAAAATAGATATTTTTAGTACTCAACACATAATTTCCTAAATCGTGCCGAAATGCCGATATAGAATCCTTGAATTGATCAGCATATAAACCGTACTTATCGTTATTCACTTCAAATGATCCATTTGGTCTGAAAACCAGACTGTAAACTACATATCCCGTTGGTTGTAGATGTACGGTGTCAGACCAATTTCCAAAGATTTCGTTATTGGTAAAATTTGGATCTAATTCTGCAAAGTCATTACTGCAAGCTACTACAAATAAAGATATTAGAATTATCTGGTAGTATTTTAATTTGTTTTTTATCATTTTAAATGAATGCTTTAAAAACAAGCATCTGTGGTTTTGTTAATTCTATTTTTCTAATTAAGAGGATTTTAAAGTAATTTTAAGTGAAACAATAAATATTCAGTTTCAGAGTAAAATAATTTCAATTTCGATTTTTCAATGGAATATCGAAAAACAGTTCCTAACGCTTCTGTAAATCTACTACCATCACCGTTTTCAGCAATTTCTGTAGCTATTATCCCTTTTGGAAAAGAGAGATTAAAGTCGGATAATACATAATTACTCGATAATACATTTGTTGATGATTTACCAAAGAAAGAATTATCAGAATTAAATGTAACTACCAAGCATTCTTCACAGTTTCTTGGATTTGCTTCTTTAAAAGACTTATTGCCTGTATTTCCAAATCCTTCTAATTTCCAAGTGCCTATTATTGATTTTAAATCATTATCTGTACTTTCAGTTTTACAACCTACTCCTCCGATTAGCAAAAGTAAGGCAACTGCT
>JBBRHJ010000167.1:0-8153 GCA_038222885.1 Bacteroidales bacterium
AACGTTCTGGTGTTTAAGACTCTTTAATCAAATTGGAACGCTTGGTATTCTATGTAATCCAAACCATCCTGCTTTGGCTAAGTTTCCGACAGAATTTCACAGCGATTTGCAATGGGCCGATCTTTTAGGACGGTTTTCAGCTGGATATTCTCTGATGGCAGCTGGTGCTGATGTTAATACTTATACGTCAATGGAGAATGCAGCCGGAGATGTTTCAGAACGATCAAAAGCCATTATTTTGGATGAAACACCAGCAGATTATCGGCCAATTGTTCAGGTTATTGATAATTACGAAAGAAACTCAAAACTTGGTGTTGTATTTGAGACTAGTGTAGGGAAAGGAAAGTTGTTAGTTTGTGCCATGGATTTGGATATTGATGCAGAAAAGCGCCCTGCGGCGCGTCAACTTCGTCAAAGTTTGCTTGAATATGCTTCAGGAAATCAGTTCAATCCTTCCCATGAATTACCTTTAGCATTGCTTGAACGTTTACTTACGGTTAAACAAGAATAGATAATACGAGACTATACTAAACAACCATAAATACGAGAATTTATCCAGGATGATGAAAATCTGACAGAATTGTCTAAATCAAACGAAATAAAATCGATCAATAACATCCTGTTTTTATGAAAAAAAGATTATCTTTTCAGAGTTAGAAGAGTTTGGAGATGTTAATGAGTTGTTCGACGATTTGATTGAAATAGGTTTAAATTGCTTTAATCCTTTTCAGCCCGAAGTAATGGATGTGAAAACTATCCATGCAAATTATACCAGTCGATTAACTTTTCATGGTGGACTTTCTATTCAACGAAGCTTGCGATTAGGAACTGTGGATGAAGTTGTTGCTGACACATATTAACTTAATGAAATGGAACTCAATGGAGGTTATATTCTTTCTCCGTCACATTCGGTCGAAAGTGATACTTCACTCGAAAATATGATGGCTTTTATACATACTGATCAAAACTAAAATAATCTAAATAAGGGTGAAAAACTTAGAAAACATGAATAAACAAAAGAATAAACATTTTATAAATTAACAATACTAAAATATAAATATTATTATGACAGACTTAAATTTATTATACGAATCTATTTTGAATGGTAAATTAGAAACAGCTGTTGCTGTTACAAAGGAGGCAATTGTGGAAGGCGTTACTGCTCAAGAAATTATTAATAAATACATGATTAAAGCCATGGAGGAAATCGGACAACGTTTTCAAGATGGAAGAGCATATGTTCCTAACTTGCTAATGAGTGCACGCGCTATGAAAGGTTCGCTTGATTTATTAAAACCATTATTGAAAGAAAACGCATCGGCTTCTTTGGGCAAAGTTGTAATTGGAACAGTTAAAGGTGATTTACATGATATCGGCAAAAATTTGGTTGCATCCATGCTCGAAGGTTGTGGATTTGAGGTTGTTAATTTAGGGGTAGATGTAACGAGCGACAAATTTGTAGAAGCAGTAAAAGAACATGAAGCAGATATTATTTGCATGTCGGCACTATTAACAACTACGATGGTATATATGAAAGAAGTGGTTGCAGCAGTTGAGCAAGCAGGCCTCAAAAATAAAGTGAAAATTATGATTGGTGGAGCGCCTATCACTGAGTTCTATGCAAATCAAATTGGGGCTGATGGTTTTAGCGATAATGCTAATAGTGCTGTACAAACAGCAAAAAGGTTAATGGCACTAAACTGATTTATATGATTGAATTTCAACTTCAATTATCTGATTTAGAGATTAATTACGATGATATTTATCTCAATCTCGGTTACGGTGGAACTGTTCCGGATGAGCACATCGACCAAATGTTGGAAAGTGCCATCAATAAGGCATACGATATTTGTCGTCCGAGGGCAGGATTTGTGTTATGTATTGGAAAACTTTTAGATCGACATACTATTCAGCTAGCTAATATTTCAATGAAAATTGGGCAGATTATTAATGGATACTTGCAACAATCCACTCAATTCGGATTATTCGTAGCTACTGCAGGAAAGGAATATGATGATTATTTACATGAAATCAAATTATCAGGTGATATAATGAGTGAATTTCTTGCCGATGCTGTAGGGTCAGAAATTGCCGAAGCTGCGGTTCGATTTGTTACTCAGAAAATTGCTGATGAGGCTGCACTTAGTGACTTATACATTACAAATTCGTATAGTCCGGGATATTGTGGCTGGCATGTGCGCGAGCAGAAGCAACTTTTTTCGCTTCTTCCAGCAGAACCTTGTGGAATTAAACTAAACGATTCGTGTTTAATGCATCCTGTAAAATCGGTTAGTGGAATGGTAGGTATTGGATCTGAAGTTAGGATACTGCCTTATTTCTGTAATATTTGTGGATTAAGTACCTGCTATAAAAGAAAACAAACTTCGAAAACGAATGAACATAAATAAAACTAATTTTAAATGACAAAAATTCCTTTTCATTTGGTTACCGGTTTTTTAGGAAGTGGGAAAACTACTTTTCTAAAGAATTTATTGACACAATATGCTGATAAAAAGCGTATTGCTGTTATTCAAAACGAATTCGCCGAAACAGGAATTGATGGAAAAGAGTTGCAAACTGGTGGTTGGAAGTTTGATTTATTAGAAGTGAATAAAGGTTCGGTTTTCTGTATTTGCCTGTTTTCCGACTTTAGAGTGCAACTTTCTGATTTTATTGAGAAATATCAACCCGATTTAGTGCTGCTCGAAGCTACAGGATTGGCTGACCCTATCTCAATAGCTGAATTATTAATGGACGAAAATCTCAAAAGGCAAGTGTATTTAGCGAAAGTTTGGACTATTATTGATGCTGTTCATTATGAAAAGATTAAACTCATGCCTGCCGTTAAAAATCAACTTGTGATTGCCGATAATATAATTGTGAACAAATGCGATTTAATTAATTCCGATAATAAAACCTTACTTGAAACAGAACTGAAAAACATTAACCCTTTAGCAAAGATTATTCTAACGAGTTATTGCCAATTTGAAATTGATGATTTGCTTACAGTAAAGAATGAATCTATTAATGGTAAACCTGTTGGAACAATAAAAGACATTCGCAATCTGGTATATAGAACACCGTATGCCATAAAACGAAAAAACCTCGAATACCTCATAAGTATTTTGAATGAAGACATTTTTCGGCTAAAAGGATATGTTGTTTTAGATAATAATGAAGCCGTAATGATACAGTCTGTATTTGGACAAACGACCTTACATTCTGTCGATAAATCAATTTCGTCAACAGAGATCATTTGTATCGGAAACCGAAAAATTGACTTTGAATTTATACTTCGAAAAATGATACTTTTTAAATAAAAAATCGAAAATAAATATATTTTATGCGTGGAAAACAATTATTGAAACAAGCTTTTGCTTTAGAAGAAACGTCGCGAGTGCCTTGGGTACCATTTGTAGGTGTGCATGCTGCATCACTTTTAGGTGTTCCGGCTGAAGAGTATTTAAAATCAACCAGCTTGATAGTTCAGGGTGTATCTAAAGCCATTGAACTTTACAACCCTGATGGGATTCCAATCGTTTTCGACTTGCAATTAGAAGCAGAATGTTTGGGTTGCGGACTGGTTTGGGCTGATGAAAATCCCCCGGCAGTTAATTCACACCCTTTAATGGATCAGGTAACACTCGAAGAATTGAAAATTCCATTGGCAACCGAAGGACGAATTGCTATAGTTATGGAAGCTACCTGTCAATTGCGTGCAAAGTATCCTGATTTAGCACTTTACGGATTGATTACCGGGCCGTTTACATTGGGTTTGCACTTATTGGGAACCGAAATATTTATGAAAATGTTTACCGACGAACACTATGTACATCAATTAATGGCTTTTTGTACAAAGGTTTGTAATGCTATGACCGACTATTACAAAGAGGCAGGATGTGATGTAGTGGCAGTGGTTGATCCAATGACTTCGCAAATTGGTCCAGAGCAATTTGAGCAATTTGTTACAAAGTATTGTTCCGAAGTTTTTGCATATATTAAAAATCAAAATTTAAATTCGTCGTTCTTTGTGTGTGGTCATGCACAACATAATATAGAAGTAATGTGTGCTTGCAAACCCGACAACATATCCATTGATGAAAATATTCCATTGGAATTTGTGAAAGAAATCTGTCTCAAAAATGGTATTAGCTTTGGGGGAAATTTACTTCTGACCTTAGCTCTTTTGATGGGAACGCCAGAAGATTGCGAGCGTAATGCAGTAGATTGCATGGATATTGGCGGAAACAAAGGCTTCATTCTTGCTCCTGGTTGCGATATAGCATACGCAACACCAAAGGAAAATTTGTTGGCAATTACCAATTTGATAACCGATACATATCGTCGCGATGTGGTTAGGGCATTGGAAGCTAAAAAAATGAATTTCGCCACCATCGATAAAATTGTTTACGGCAGTTCACCGAAAGTTATTGTAGATGTGGTAACACTCGATGCTGCCAGCTGTGCGCCTTGTCAATACATGCTTGAAGCTGTAAAACGTGCTTGCGAACCTTTTGGTAACAAAGTTGAATATTTTGAACGTTCAGTGAAAACTCCAGAAGGTGTCGAATTTATGGTGGGAATTGGTGTATCCAATATCCCGACACTTTGTATTGATGGTGTAATAACTTTCGTTTCTAATATTCCACCGGTAAATGAAATTATTAAAGCTATTCAAGCCAGATTAGATAAAAAAACAAATAAAAGTTTCTGCCGCTAATCGTGTGAGTTGTTATATTTATCAATTTAAATCCTTTTCTACTAAAGCGATATAATAGAATACGAATTTATTATCTACTTAATTTAAAATGAAAAAAGAATGAAAAAATTCAATAATAGTTACATTTTTGGAATATCCATGGTATCGGCCATGGGTGGTTTGCTTTTTGGTTACGATTGGGTCGTAATTGGTGGAGCAAAACCATTTTACGAAAGATTCTTTGAAATTGCTTCTTCAGCAAATCTGCAAGCTTGGGCCATGAGTTGCGCGTTAATTGGCTGTATTATAGGAGCTGTCGCCTCAGGTGTTGCCAGTGACAAATTTGGACGTAAATGGCCATTGTTAGTTTCAGCATTTCTATTTACGATTGCATCTGTTGGTACTGGTTTGGCTTCAAGTTATGCTATTTTTGTTCTGTTTAGAATAATTGGAGGCATTGGAATCGGTTTAGCATCGGCACTTTCGCCTATGTATATTGCCGAAATAGCACCGGCACACATGCGTGGACGGTTCGTTTCGCTCAATCAAATGACCATTGTAATTGGAATTTTGGCGGCTCAAATTATTAATCTCATTATTGCTGAAAAAGTTCCTGTTGGAGCAACTGATGCATTTATTCAGGCATCTTGGAATGGTCAGATTGGTTGGCGCTGGATGTTTTTTGCTTGTGCAGTTCCTGCTGTTGCATTTTTTCTGCTTACTTTTTTAGTTCCCGAAAGTCCGCGCTGGCTTATGAAAGCCGGTAAACCTGAAAAAGCACTTCCAACGTTGATAAAAATTGGTGGTGAAGAATATGCCCACGAAGAAATGGCAAATATACAAGCCACATTGGCTGATGTAAGCGAAAAGGTAGATTTCAAAACACTTTTCAAACCGGCTTATGGAGCTATTCTGTTGATTGGCATATTTTTAGCCGTTTTCCAGCAATGGTGCGGTATCAATACGGTGTTCAATTATGCCGAAGAAATATTTACAGCAGCCGGTTATGGTGTAAGCGACACACTCTTTAATATAGTGATTACCGGAAGTGTTAGCCTAATTTTCACCTTGGTTGCTATGTTTACGGTGGACAAATGGGGACGGAAAAAACTCATGATATTTGGCTCTATTGGATTGACTGTCAATTATATTTTCCTTGGTGCTGCATTTTATTTTCAATTGAAAGGAATTGCAGTATTAGCATTGGTTGTAACTGCAGTAGCCATTTATGCCATGTCATTGGCACCCATTGTCTGGGTTATTCTATCCGAAATTTTTCCAAATCGCATTCGGGGAGCTGCTATGGCACTAGCTACTTTCGCACTTTGGATTGCCTGTTTTATTCTCACCTATACTTTCCCTTTGCTTAATAAATCGTTGGGTGCTGCAGGTACATTCTGGGTGTACGCAGGAGTTTGTCTGGTTGGTTTTATATTTATTTTAAAGAAATTACCCGAAACAAAAGGAAAGTCATTGGAAGAGATTGAAAATGAATTGGTAAAAACCCCGCAATTCCAAAAAGAAATATATATCACATAACCAAAACCTTTTATCGGCAATCCCTGCCATGGCAAATAAATACTGTTACCATTTAGTTGGTGCTAAATAGTTAGGTAATTTAATTATTTTTTCAATTTAAACAACACTTAAAATATTTTAAATAATATGAATTCAAAAGAAAGATTACAACAAAGTTTAAGGCACAAACAACCTGATAAGATGCCTGTTGATTTTGGCTCAACAAGCGTTAGCGGCATTCATTGTAAAATCGTATCTGAGCTCCGTGATTTTTACGGACTCGAAAAACGCCCAATAAAAGTAATTGAACCATACCAGATGTTAGGAGAGATTGATTTTGAACTCCAAGAAATTATTGGAGTCGACACTGTTGGATTATTTGGACCTACAAACATGTTGGGTTTAAGTGACGCCCAAATGCATGAACAGCTAACTCCTTGGGGACAACCAGTAATAATTTCAAAAGAAATAGATTTGTCGCCCGATAATAAAGGCGATATCTATATGTTCCCGAAGGGCGATAGGAAAAACTCTCCAGGTGCTATTATGCCAAGCGGATGTTACTTTGTGAATGCAATTGAACGTCAATCAGATATAGATGAGGAGCATATGAATCCCGAAGACAATCTTGAAGAATTTGGGGTTATAACAGACAATGAACTAAATTATTTTGCAGAAAAAATAAAACCACTTGTTCAAAGAGATAAAGTTGTAGTAGCAAGTTTTGGAGGAACTGCATTAGGGGATGTTGCTTTTATCCCAGGTATGAGTTTAGAAAATCCAAAGGGAATACGTAGCGTTGCAGAATGGTATATGTCAACAGTTATGCGGCAAGATTATATTCAAGCTGTATTCGAAAAACAAATAGATATAGCTATAGAAAATTACAAAAAATTATGGGCAACTTTAGGTAGCAAAGTAGATGTTGTATTTACTTGTGGAACTGATTTTGGAACTCAAAATTCCCAATTTTGTTCACCAGAAACATTTAATGAATTATGGAAACCTCATTATAGGAGAATGAATGATTGGATACATAGCAATACTACATGGAAGGTCTTTAAACACTCTTGTGGAGCAATTTTGCCAATTCTTCCAGGTATTATTGAGTCTGGTTTTGATATAATAAATCCAGTGCAAATAAATGCAAAAGATATGGATTCAAGACGTTTAAAATTTGAGTTCGGGAAAGATCTTACGTTCTGGGGAGGTGGTATTGATACTCAACAAATTTTGCCGAACAGTAATCCTGATGAGATTAGAACTCATGTACTAAAACAATGTGAAATTTTCAATAAAGATGGAGGTTTTGTTTTTAATGCGGTGCATAATATTCAGGCAAACGCTCCAGTGAAAAATTTTGTTGCAATGATTGATGCAATTAAAGAATTCAACAAATAAAATTTATACTAAAAGTGAAAAATTAAAAAAACTACTTCCGATTTAAGATATTTGCTCTTGTTTTATGTGTATTATGTGTAATGCCATTATCGGCTACACCAGGTTCTTTTGATGGTGATAAACCTGCCGCCAGCTTTTCATCGGTTTATTCGCAGTCTTTTAACGTTTGGGATGGTACAAAATTAGCGAATCAATGGGATTACAATGGTTTTGATGCTACGAATATAAGCAATAATTCCTTGAATTTTACTTGGGGAGGTTCCTGGAGTATTATTCTCCGTTCAAAATCAGTTTATGCAGCACCTTATGTATTTACAACTCAATTTGGATATGCTTATTCTAGAAATAGTGGTGGAATAGTTATTTGGGTATCGCCAAGTAAAGATGGAGAACTCAATGCTTTACAAGAGCCAGCCGATAGCAACGATGACTATTCCTTTAACCGCACAGGTATTGCATTTTATTCAAATGTAGCTAGAACAGCAGTAGTAATACAATTTACAGGTTCAGGCACAGTATCAAATACTCCGTTTAC
>JBBRHJ010000168.1:0-8112 GCA_038222885.1 Bacteroidales bacterium
AACTCCCTCAAACCCTTGGTAGCAAAAGAAAATCCTATGTTTGCCGACCCACTGTTTGATAAACGTCCAGAACAATTGGATGTTGCCGCATTTGTAGATCTGACCAACAGAATTGAGAAAGCCTTGGCAACAACCTAAATCGGTTCAAAACTGTTGGTATCAGATAAACGGAGAATCTAAAAAACTCATGTTTAACTTTTAAGAACTTGTTGTTATCAACCAGTTCTTACGATTATTGTTAGTCGTTTCGTGATGAACCGACCGTTAATCGAAAAACAACAGAAAGGAGCAAAATAATGTCCGAACTAAGATTGTTTTACCACGAAAATGGAAAACTAAAAATATCGAAAACCATTGATACACTCAAAAAAGTAAATCTAAAAGACCTTATTTGGATTGACTTAAATGATGTATCGGAAGAAATAGAAACAGAGTTGGAGCAATTTCTGAAAATCTACATCCAAGAAGATGAAGAAATTGAAGAAATTGAGATGAGTTCGCGTTTTATGCAAACCGAAGACAGCATTGTAGCTAACTCTAACTTTCTACTCGAAAACTTTACCCTCGAACCCGTATCATTTATCCTCAAAAATGGCATTTTAGTGTCAGTTCGCGGCACCGACCTAAATTCGTTCAACGAAACAATCAAGAAAATATATGCCAATACCAGTAATTACCCTACTGGATATCATGTATTGGTAACACTGCTCGAAACACGTGTGGAATACGATGCGGATATGATTGAGGAAGTAACAGACCAAATTACAGCTTTGTCCAAGACCTTGAACACCGAAGCCGATTTGGATCAAGATATTTTGATTCGCATCAAGGACATGCAGGAAAAGGTTATGATTATCCGTCAGAATATCATGGACAAGCAACGTGTAGTTTCCAATCTACTGAAATCAACATTACTTCCCAAAGGCCTTATTCAACGATTGACAATAATTATTAAGGACATCAATTCACTGTTCGAGTACATCCGTTTTGGTTTCGACCGTTTGGATTATTTGCAGGATACTTTCCTCGGTTTGGTTAACATTCAACAAAACAGAATTATCAAGATCTTTACAGTAGTTTCGGTTATTTTCATGCCACCAACTTTGATTGCAAGTTTGTACGGAATGAACTTTAAGTTTATGCCCGAATTAGACTGGGAATACGGCTATCCTTTTTCCATTGCACTGATGGTGATGTTTTCAGGAGCCGTATTAATCTACTTCCGAAGAAAAAAGTGGCTGTAAATAATTGCATTAATTAATGCTGTCTTGGCTAATTTTGAAAACTTACCAACAGAGCTTTACTTAAAATTACAGGATATTTATAAAAAGCAAAACGCAATTTAGATTAGATTTAGATTGCGTTTTGCTTATTTAAGTGTTCATCATTAACTTTGAAGGTTATTAATTACATTCATTTCTTGATATCTTATTTTTACAAATGTATCAGGATAATAAGTTTGGATATAGCGTAATGCTTTCTCACGAATATCAACTCTCAAATCCCAGTTTTTAGAAGAGTCTACACTACTCAACAATATCCGTAGTTCCATATAGTGCTGATTGGTATTTGTTACCTGAATATTGGCAACTTTTCCGTCCCAATTAGCATTTCCTTTGAGCATATTGGGTAATTCTTTTCTGAGTTCATCAATAGGAAAACCATAATCGACAAATATAAATACTGTTCCCATGATGTTGGCAGTGGTTCGAGTCCAGTTTTGGAAAGGTTGTTCAAGGAAATAGCTTACTGGCAACACAAGCCTACGTTCGTCCCAAATCTTGACCACTACATAAGTTAAAGTTATTTCTTCTATGCGTCCCCATTCTCCCTCAAGCACCACCACATCGTCCAACCTGATGGGCTGTGTTATGGCTATTTGAATCCCAGACAATATCATTCCAATACTTTTTTGAGCTGCCAAACCGACGATAATACCCAATACCCCAGCGGAGGTCAACAAACTTATCCCAAGTCCACGGGCCTGCTCGAAAGTCATTAATGCAGCAGCAAAAGCCAAGGTAACAACAATAGTACTGGCAATATTCTTAAAAACCTTTATCTGAGTAAGGTTTTTGCGAGCTCTTAGATTATCATCAACAGAGATATCTAGCTTATTCTGAATATAATACACTCCCAATTTGATAAGTTGTAAGAATGTCCAAGCAATAATAGCAATAATCAACAAATTATTGATGTGATTAAGAATTGACGAAAAAGTGAGGTCATCGAAAAAGAAATGGGTATAAATCTTTGCAGTTATCCAATACACCAATGCCAAGCCTGGTATTCTAAATAATTCAATCATAAAATCGTCCAACTTATTGCTTGTACTTTTTGCTTTGATTCGTAGAACTTTAAAGATTTTTTTGTTGATAAAAAACACTATTACTAATAAAAAAACAAAACTAATAGCTGCTACTATTAGTCTGAAATTTTCGGTTTGAAGGAATTCACTCATTATTTTTATTTTTTAAGTTTTTATTTGAAAATCATATTGAAAAATTAGGTCATTGATAATTAACTATTTACCATACTATTGTACTTCGAATCTAATTTATCAATGATTTAAGTGCTTTAAATTTAATGCAATAGCTGTATTTATCCAAATTTTTTAAGCCTTATTTTACTTTTAAAACATTTTTAAGCTGGCTTTGTTTTTATAATTATACTGCTTTAAAATTTTGCACTTTTGCTTATTAAATGTAACTTTGTAGCAATTGGGTGCTATAAAAGAGGTGCCGAATTAAAAAAGATACTCCTATGAAACTAATAATTATTGCTAATCGACTGCCACTTAAAGCCAATCGGAATGAGAATAACGAGTTCGAATTTTCAAGAAGCGAAGGTGGTTTAACTACCGGCCTCGAGTCGCTCACAATGGATGTAGAAAAACATTGGGTAGGCTGGCCAGGAACCTATACTGAATCGGAAGAAGAAGAAAAAACAATCAGCGAACACCTTGAAGAGTTCAATTTTCATCCAGTATTTTTATCACCCGAACAAATACAAAATTACTACGAAGGATATAGTAACAGTACTTTGTGGCCGTTGTGTCATTATTTCTATACTTTTGTAGAGTACGAAAACCAATACTGGAACACGTATAAACAAGTGAATGAACTATTTAGCCAGGCAGCTCTATCATTTATCGAACCAGGTGATATTGTATGGGTGCAAGACTATCAACTGATGCTTTTACCCCAAATGATTCGTAAATCTACGCACGATGTAAGTATTGGGTATTTTCATCACATACCTTTTCCTTCCTACGAACTTTTCCGCGTTCTGCCTGAAAGAGCTGAGTTATTGGAAGGTTTATTGGGAGCCGATTTGATTGGATTCCACACACACGATTATATGCGTCACTTTGTAAGTGCTGCCGAGCGTGTGCTCGATTTACGGTTTAAACTCGATCAGGTTTTACTCAACGATAGAATTGCTTATGTTGATACTTTCCCTATGGGTATTAATTATGAGCTTTATAGCGATTCTGCTCTGAAACCAGAAGTGCAGGCAAAAGCTGAAACACTTCGAGAAAATTTCGGGAAACATAAACTCATTTTATCAGTAGACAGATTAGATTACAGTAAGGGTATTTTACACAGACTGAAAGGTTTTGCTCAGTTTATTGAAAATAACCCTGAATACCGTGAACAGGTTTCGTTGGTAATGATAGTGGTGCCTTCGCGCGATAATGTGGATAGATATGCTGAGCTAAAAACAAAAATTGATGAAGCTATTGGTACAATCAATGGAAAATACTCAACCATCAATTGGAATCCAGTTTATTATTTCTATCATGGTTTCGATTTTGATGAACTAATTGCTATGTACAATATAGCCGATATTGCTTTAATCACTCCACTACGCGATGGAATGAATTTGGTAGCAAAAGAGTACTTAGCCGCAAAGAGAGACAGTCCTGGGGTACTTATATTAAGTGAAATGGCTGGAGCAGCTATTGACCTCAATGAAGCTCTAATCATAAACCCAAACAATATTGCTGAAATTGAAAATGCAATCATTACTGCTCTAGAAATGCCTGAGGCAGAACAATTACGGCGATTAAAAATAATGCAAAACAGCATATCAAAAAAGACTGTCAATCGTTGGGCAAGCGATTTTGTAGAAGAGATGAAAGAGATAAAATCGATTAACGAGGGCTTAAACACCGAACGTATAGATTACCCCACTAAACTCAAAATACAAAATGAATATCGTCTTGCTTCAAAACGTTTGTTTATTTTGGATTACGATGGAACTTTATCAGCATTCAAAAGTCGTCCCGAAGATGCTCGTCCCACTACTGATGTATTAGATTTATTAACAAACCTATGTTTAGATTCTAAAAATAAAATTGTAATTAGCAGTGGTCGCGATAAAAACACACTCGAAGAATGGTTTGGTGAAATTGCTGTTTCGCTTGCAGCAGAACATGGAGCTTATTACAAAGAAAATGGAGTGTGGGTTGACAATGCACCTTCCGAACCATGGGATAACGAAATTATAGATATTATGCAGTCCTTTGTAGATAAAACACCAAAATCAAAAATTGAGATAAAAAAAACTACCTTGGTTTGGCATTACCGAAATGTAGATACTTGGTTGGCATCGGTGCGTGAACATCAACTTTTCGAGTCTCTGATTATGCCTTGTAGTCGCCAAGGTTTACAAATAATGCGTGGCAACAAGATTATAGAAGTTAAATCACCTCATCATACCAAAGGCTCGGAAGCCAAGCGTTTGCTAGCGCTAGATGATTATGACTTTATTTTTGCCATGGGAGATGACACAACAGACGAAGACACTTTCCGTGAATTGCCTGAATTTGCGTATAGCATAAAAGTGGGACAAATATCTGAGATTGCTCGTTACAGTGTAAAATCGCAGTCGAAAGTTGTTCCGTTGTTGAAAATGATTTCGGAATAAACCTAAACTAAGGTCGAATAAAGCGAGAGATTTCTTCTCTTTCTGAAAATAACAAAGCAGTATTGATAAGTGCTAAATGCGAATAAGCTTGTGGAAAATTTCCCAGCTGACGTTTAGTTTCAAAGTCAAGATCTTCACTGAACAAGCCTAAATGATTGGAGAAACCTATCAAGGAATCGAAAATCTTTTGGGCTTCTTCTTTTCGTCCCACCACATACAAAGCCCGAACCATCCAGAATGTGCAAATAGTAAATGCCGAAGCTGGTTTCCCGAAATCATCTTCTTGTGTATAACGGAACATGAGTCCATTATTATTCAAGGCTTTATACACTGAATCTACTGTTTTTCTATATCGCTCATCATTGGCATCAATAAATCCGTACTCTTCCATTAACAACAAGGATGAATCCATCTCTTTATTGCTATAAGTTTGGGTAAAACTCTCAATTTCTTCATTCCAACCAAACTGCAGCACGTTATCTTTTATTTCGTCCGCAATACTTCTCCAGCGAGAAGCAATTTCGCTCTCAAATAATATTTCTGCTATACAAACAGCTCTGTCCAACGCTACCCACGACATGACTTTTGAAAAAACGAAATGCTGTTCCGCTCCTCGTATTTCCCAAATTCCTTTGTCGGGTTCTAACCAATCACGACTTACAGTTCTTACGATGTTTTTCACCACCTCAAACAT
The DNA here is from genome assembly GCA_038222885.1 of Bacteroidales bacterium. GTDB lineage: Bacteria > Bacteroidota > Bacteroidia > Bacteroidales > Paludibacteraceae > Paludibacter. The sequence goes on from JBBRHJ010000168.1 coordinate 5,627, forward strand.
GTCTTCAATTTCATCGAGCGTGCCAGGAAAATATCTATAATATTGATAAATCACATCCATCAAGTATCCAAATACATCGTTTTGGCGTTGATGATAAGCATCGTTGCCTATGCGTACGGGTGCTGAGTTTTCGTGACCACTCAAATGATCCAGAATTTCTTCGGTCAATATTCGCTCGCCACGAATGCCATACATAATTTGGAAACTATCCGATTTCTTTCGAATAATACTTTTTATAAAACCCATAAAACGTTTTGCAGCTCCCTGATGGCCTACATCCAACAAAGTATCGATGGACATAGAAGCATCGCGCAACCAACAAAAACGATAATCCCAATTACGCACTTCGCCAATCGACTCAGGTAAACTGGTAGTTAAAGCAGCCAAAACAGCTCCACTTTGCTGAAAAGACATCAATTTAAGAACTAATACACTGCGCTGAATCATAGGGCTGTAAAGCGTATATTTTTTGGTGCGGTTGGCCCAGTTGAGCCAATACAACTTTGTCCGCTGATATTCCAACTCGACCCTTGCGTGATTAATTTTAATCAATTTTTGATTATAGGAAATTAGAAAAAAACCATCTTTTTCAAGTGTTATTTCATTTCCGTCAAGCACATCTGTAAAATCAAAATTACTGTATAAATAAAAGGTATCGTGCGCATCTTCCTCAGCTTCTACTTTTACATAATCCTCGCGAATATAGAAATTGGCAGTATAGCGAGCATAATTCATCGCGGGCTTAAAGTCGGCTCTAAAACGGGGTCGACCACTCTTAACTCGAAATATCCTGTAAACTTCCGAGGGCAAATAATGTGTATCATATTCACCAATTCTATATCGGGGCATAAAATCAACCACTTCAAATGTTCCTTCATCCGATGCAAAAGTAGTGCTTAGAATGTTAGTGCTCTCCTTATACTTTTGACTAATCGTATATTCAGGACTTACAATAATACCAAAATGTCCACCTTTTTCATCATCTAATATTTTAGCAAAAATCGAGAAAGAATCAAAATCTGGCAAACAGAGCCAGTCGATACTTCCTTTATCCGATATTAGAGCGGCAGTTCTACAATTTCCAATTGCTCCGTAATTAAATGATTTATTGTTATTTGGGTTTATCATAAGTGTTTTTTTTAATTATGTCAATGCGGGTAAGGGCGAATGTTATTCGAGCAATCCATCCTTGTCGAAAGCCAAAGGAATCCAACCTTGATCGCTAAGTTGCTGTAAACTTCTAAAACCAACTTGATAGAGTTCTTGGTAAGTCTTTTCAAATCCGGCAGTAATCCGATGTGGATAATGACAGTCTGAATTAATCATAATGGGTATATCCAACTCCTTTATTAATCCATAAAAGTTTTGGTGTGGATATGTAATTCCATGTTCTACAAGTGACTTTGTGTTGATTTCGAGCATGATACCTTTAGCTTTGATTATTTCCAAAATCTTTGTAAAAGCAGTATTATACCATGAAGATTCAATGTCAAAATCACTATAATGCCGACCATGATAAGTAATTTTATCTACATGTCCGATAATATCAAAACCACCTTTTTGAATCATTTGTTCAGTTGCTTTAAAAAATGCCAAAGTAGCAGCCTGTATATCACCACCATACAACAACTGTAATCCTTGGTCAAATTCGTCGAAAGGACCATCGATTGTCCAATACTTATTTTCTTCTATCCTATCCAAATAATGAATAGAACCAATGGAGTAATCTAACTTTTTATCTTCAAAAAAGCTATTTCCAGTATCCGAACAACCCTCAATATAATCAATTTCGAGTCCCAGATAAAGTTCTATCTGTCCACTATATTTTGTTTTGAGCCGATAAAATTCCTTTTCGTAATCTTCAAAATCATCCTCTACCATGGTCCATGAAGTAAGAAAAGGCATGGGTGCATGTGATGAGAAACCGTATTTACGAATTCCTTTGGCAATGGCAAACTGAACGAAATCTTCCATAGTACTTCGTCCATCACAAAAACTGCAATGGCTATGGTAATTGGATAGAAACATGTGTATGAGAGTTGAGAGCTAAGATGAATTTACAATTTTTAAAATTTACGATTTACAATCTAAGAGTTGTCTAATCATATCAATTAATGTCCTTATAAATCCTAGCTAAAATATTTATTTTAAAAAGCAAAAAGTTTGGACAATATATTTAACGGCCTTAAAAATCTGAGAATCACCCAAAGAACCATTTATGAAGTTCGCCGTAGTGTTTTTTGTACATTTTGAAACTGTCTTCCATAATCTCCAGAGCCACCGATTTATCAAAAAACTTCTCGATTACTACCGTTTTATTTTCTAGTTTGGTATAATCTTCAAAAAAACTCATGGTTTCTTGAATCAAATATTGGGGTAATTCCGAAATATCATTGTAATGGTTTACGCTTGGATCGCCTACTGCCACTGCAATTATCTTATCATCTGCTTCGCCGTTATCCAACATACGCATTACACCAATCACC